>CAMLUO010000072.1 GCA_946487895.1 uncultured Clostridium sp. | reverse complement strand
CTTCTATTTGGTCAACTATTTTTTGTGGATCTTCTGTTCTTGGATTATCTGATGTTATAAATGTAAAATCTGCTATTCTTCCTGATATTTCTCCCATTATAGGTCTTTTTCCACTATCTCTATCTCCACCACATCCAAATACTGATATAACTTTTCCTCTTGTGTAGCTTTTTACTGCTTGTAATATATTTTGCAAACTTTCTGGTGAATGTGCATAATCTATCATTATTGGAATTTCTAATTTGTTATCAACTAGTTCAGACCTTCCTGGAACTCTTACTTCTAATAATGCTTCTTTTATAACTTCAGGTGAAACTCCAAATTTTTGTGCAACACAAATTGCTGCAAGAGAATTATATACACTAAATCTACCTGGAATTCCTGTTTTTACTCTTTCATTTCTATCAGTTATTTTTACTTTAAAATCAACATATGAATTAGTTATAGTAATGTCTTTTGCTAATAGCTTAGCATAATTATCAATTCCATATGTAGTAATATCATTATCAGGGAATAATCCTGGAATCTTTGCTCCATGTAAATCATCTGTATTTACGATTCCTACTTTACACATATGAAATAATTTTAATTTTGATTGGAAATAATCTTCCATATCTGGATGTTCGTTTTTGCTGATATGGTCTTCTGAAAAATTAGTAAATAGAACAATATCAAATTCACATCCATCTACTCTATGTAATTTTAAACTTTGTGAAGAAACTTCCATTACTACAACTTCTACTTTTTCTTCTACCATTTGGCTAAAGATTTGTTGTAATTCTAAACTTTCTGGTGTTGTACGGTCACTATCTTTAATTTTTTTGCCATTGATATATGTAGCTATTGTTCCAATTAGTCCTACTTTTTTTCCTGCTTTTTCTAAGATTTCTTTAATCATAAAGGTTGTTGTAGTTTTTCCTTTTGTTCCTGTTACTCCTATTAATTTGAATTTTTTTGTTGGATTTCCATAGAAATTACTAGAGGTTATTGCTAATGCTCTTCTTGTATTAGGTGACATTACAATTGTAACTCCTTCAGAAATTTTTAAACTTTTAAGGTCACATCCCTCTTCAACAATTACTGCTACTGCACCATTTTGTATTGCGTTTTCCACATATTGGTGTCCATCTGTTGAAAATCCTTTTATTGCAACAAATAAATATCCTTTTTTTATATTTTTTGAATTACTTTCTATGCCTTTTATCTCTATATCTAATGTTCCTTTTGCTTTTAATCCTTCTAAACCAACTAATAGTTCATTTAGTTTCATGTTTTTCACAATCCTTTCTTTATAACTTTTTAATTCGTCAAAGTTTTTTACATTATATAACTAAATCCTTAATTTGTATAGTATTTTTGAAAAAAATCCCTTAATATTAAAAGTCTTTACTATATAATATTAAGGGATTTTATTTTTATTCTTTTATTTCAAACTCATTTCACAATACTTACAACGATATGTTGGTTTTTCCTTGTCTGTTAAGATGAATACTTGGTCTAGTTCTTTTTCTTCAGAAGTTATACATCTTGGGTTTTGACATTTAGCTATATTAACAATTTTTTCTGGTAATTTGGCATGAAATTTGTCTACTATTTTATCATCTTTTACAATATTTATTGTTATATTTGGGTCTATAAATCCTATCATGTCTATATTTACTTCAAAATCTTTGTCTATTTTTATTATATCTTTTCTTCCCATTTTTTTGCTTTTTGCATTTGTTATAACTGCAACAGAACAGTCTAATTCATTTAAGTTTAATAACTCGTATATCTGCATTCCTTTTTTAGCTTGTATATGGTCTATTACAATTCCATTTTTTATACTATCAATATTCATTTTTTTATTCCTTTCCTTTAATCTTTATTTTATTTCTAACAATTTCAAAATTAGTGCCATTCTTATATATTTTCCATTTTCGACTTGTCTAAAATATGCTGCTCTTGGGTCATCATCTACATCAACTGATATTTCATTTACTCTTGGTAATGGATGCATAATACACAAATCTTTTTTAGCTTTTTCTAATTTTTCTTTGTTTAATATGTAATAGTCTTTAAGTCTTATATAATCTTCTTCATTGAAAAATCTTTCTCTCTGAACTCTTGTCATGTATAAAATATCTAACTTGTCCATATATTCTTCTATATCATTTGTTTCTGTCCATTTTATATTATTTTTTTCTAATACATCTCTTTTTATATATTCTGGAATTTTTAATTCATTTGGTGATATTAAAATAAATTCTATATTTTTATATCTAGACATAGCTGTAATTAGTGAATGAACTGTTCTTCCGAATTTTAAATCTCCACATAGTCCAATTGTTAAATTTTCTAATCTTCCTTTTTCCCTTTGTATTGTTAATAAATCTGTTAATGTTTGGGTTGGATGGTTGTGTCCTCCGTCTCCTGCATTTATTATAGGTACTACTGATTTCATAGATGCTACTAATGGCGCTCCTTCTTTTGGATGTCTCATTGCTATTATGTCTGCATAGCATCCTACTGTTCTTATTGTGTCAGATACACTTTCTCCTTTTGATGCTGAGCTTGAATTTGCTGATGAAAATCCTATTACATTTCCTCCTAGTTCCATCATTGCTGCTTCAAAGCTTAACCTTGTTCTTGTACTTGGCTCAAAAAATAAAGTAGCTAATTTCTTTCCATCACATTTGTGAGAATATTTCTCTTTGTTTTGGATAATGTCATTAGCTACTTTGATTAATTCGTTAATTTCTTCTACTGTTAGGTTTTTAATATCAATTAAGTGCTTCATTTTTCAATCACATTCCTTTCCTAAGGCACAAATCTGGTTGGAAAAGAATTAAATTTTGGCAAGGAAAACGAATTTGAAATTTATGAGGCGTACTTTCTGTACGTTGATTAAATTTCAAATGAAGTTT
>CAMLUO010000071.1 GCA_946487895.1 uncultured Clostridium sp. | reverse complement strand
CAAAGGGAAGAACAAGAAAGAGTTGAAACAAATAGAGGAAAAATACAAGATTTAGAGGGACAAATAGCAGAATTACAAAAACATATTGAAATTCCAGAAAATGAGCAAAGAATAATTGACCTACAAACACAAATAGATGAAATAGAGGCAACTATACCTAGTGATAGAGGAAACCATAAAAGAGAAAGATTACAAGAACAGGGTAGAGATACAGAAGCAATAATGACAGATATAGATGATATTATAGTGAGATTTAATGACCCTTATGTGCAAGGAAAAGCAGAAAGAATAGATACAGAAATAAAAACTAGAGTTGCATATTTAGAAAACAAAAGGAATTATTTGCAACAACATCTAGATATTGCAGGAAACGAGGAAAGAGTTGCAGAATTACAAAGTCAAATGGAACAGCTTGAGGATAAATGGGAATTATGCACACAAGGTTTTGGTAGTAAAGAGCAAATTGAACAAAGAATAAGAGTAACAAAAGCACATTTGCATACACCCTTAATGTCATTTAAAGGAAATAAAGAATTAAAGTTAAGTCCAGAGCAAATGCAAGAATATTGGGAAAAAATACAAAATGGCGAAGAAGTACCAGAACTATTAGGACACCACCATAGAGAAAGACTGGAAAGAGAAAAAGAGGCAAGAATAAGGGCAGAGCAACAAGAAAGAGATATGCTTGAACAAGAATATGGATTAGTAGGTATAGAAGATAGGGAAACATTACAGCGAAGATTAGAAGATTTAGTTTCGAAAGGAATATTTTTAGGTGCAGATAAAGCTAGTGAAAAAAAGGTAGCAGAATTTGAAAAAATGAAACAAATTATACCTAGATTTGAAGAATTTAAAAGTGTATATTTGCAATTAAGACAGGCAGGATTAGAAGATGACCTGTATGCAAATATGAATTTTCAAAATGTTAGCTTTGATGATTTGTTAGAAAGAGCAACAATAATTTTAGAAGAAAAAGCTAAAGCAGAGGTACAAAGAACAGAGATAGAACAACCAGAAGTAGTAACAAATCCAGAACAAGTTGTGGAAGAAACAATAGAAGATGAGCCAAGTGTAGTAGGAGAAACAATAGAAGATACAACAGCAACAGTAACAGGAACAAATATAGATATTGATAGTGCAAGTATGATGGAAGCACATTTAGAATATATGAGAAATCATCAAATACAACAAACATCACAAGTTGTTGAAGATTATTGGAATGAAATTCATTCGCAACAAGCAAAAATTTATAAACAACCACAACCAGAGAAAATAAGACCAAGAGATAAAAGTATAAAAGATGAAGTTGGAGATGAATTAAGAACAACAGAACAACATAATACACAAAAACAAGATAATCCATCAGTAGATTTATGGATGAATAGATTTAATGGGTGGTATAGTGCAATAGATAGAGTTTCACAAAGTGTCAAAGAAAAATTTGTTAAGATGAAATCTGATATTATAAAAGCTATAAGTGAAAAACTAAAAGAAAGAACTAACAATAGACAATTTAATACACAAGAACAAGATACAAATGAAAGGTAGGTAATTCATTTGAAACAAGAATATAAAGAGGCTTTTACAGAAGTAAATGAAATAATAAAAATGATGCCAGATGAATTGGTTAATAAAATTCCTAGTAAATTTAGAGAAATGCTAGAAGATGAAAGAGATAAAGAATATAATCCTAATATACAAGAACCATTAGAAAAATGTAAATTAAAAAATGAAACAATAATGATATTAGGCTTAATATATAGAGATTTTCTATGTTCGCAAGATGAAAAACGAAGATTACAAGAAAAAGATGCAAGAGAATTACAGGAAGTACAGAAAGCCATAGAAGACGAAATCAGACAAAAGTATAATCCAAATGACTTATTCAAAAAACATAATGCAACGGATAATCAACTCATAGAAGAATGCAAAAGTATAACTGTAATTGAAGAAAAATGGTATAAAAAACTATATAAGCTTATAAAAAGTATTTTTAAGCGAAAGTAGTAAAATATTTAGAAAATAATTAAAGTGAAAATAATAAAAGGTGGAATAAATATGGAAAAAGATAAAGTTAATGAACTAAATTTATGTATTGCAATGGTATATTATATAATAGGTATAATGCCAGAAGAAAAGTTGAATTTAGAGGAAATAGTTAAAATATTGGATAAAGAAATGGATATTGTAGAAAAAAATATTATGCAATTTCCGATAGAACATCCTGCAAAAATATATTATGATAAACTTTCTAATTTGAAAAAAGAAGACTTTGATAATGTAGTAACTAATTTAAAAAACAAAATAATTAAATGTAAAGATGATAAAATTTTTCATAATGCAATAATGGTTTTGAGTAATGATGAACAGGTAATTGGCTTAGCAAACTGCATTATAGAATATAAGGAAAAAAATAGTAATGAAATTTATGATAAAAAGATTGAAACAGTAACTATACAAAATGGAAATTATATTGACGATGAATTCATACAAATTAGAAGAAACGATGATGTTTTAGAAGGTTATTGTTATCAAAGAAAAAATAAGATTTCCCAAAAAACAATTGTTGAAGACATGTTTTTTAAAATTTCAAAAGAAGAAGCTCAAAAATTATACTACTTAATTCAAAAGATTAATTTTGATAGTATGATTTCTAATGATGATTATGTAGAGGGAGGTTCAGCTGGATATTTAAGTATTATATATGCAGATGGGAATACTAGTACTAAAAAATTTGGTGCAGATATGCCAGAGGATATTACTGAATTATATCAAGCTATTAAATTATTATGTAACAAATCAATAGGATTTAGGTATCTTGCAAGTGAGTATATTATTGAAAATGTGGGTATGGTGTGTCAAGATAATCCAGAGTATGAAAGTTTTTTTGCTAATTCAAAAAAATGTATAATAGAAGAAATAATAGGAGCAAAAGACATAGCTTATATTAAAGGAAAAAAAATATCTGAATATTTAGCTACCATCAAAAATTCGGAGGAATTTTACAATATAGTCGTGGCAATGGGAGAAGCTTCCATTTACAATAGAAACAATAGCTTCAAAAATGACAAGATAGTATGTTCTATGGAACTTGACAATTTAGGATTGTTTAGGGCTGTATTGATATATAACATAATTGGTATTGTATATCCTATTTCAATAGAGGGATTACCAATTATTGTAGAAATAACAATAGATAAAAAATTTGAAGATATATTTAAAACTATGAGAGACGACTTAAACATAGTTCAAAAAATGATAAAAAACATTGAAGAATTTAAAATCATATATAAATAAATTTTCATTATATTATAAAAGAGTTATTTAATGATGAAAAATAATATTAAAGTCAGCAAATGTTTTGCTGACTTTTCGAATGTAAGAGAAAGAGAGAAACTATTTATTTTTTAAAATCCATTCATA
>CAMLUO010000070.1 GCA_946487895.1 uncultured Clostridium sp. | reverse complement strand
ATAACTGAAACTAAACATTGCTTTACTGATAGAAATTTAAGGGCTGTTAATTTGAAAAAACATTTACCAGAATTTGATGAAAAATTTAGAGATTTAGAAAACAGGGATTAGGGGACGGTCCTAAAAATCCCTGTTTCTATTTTTCTAGTAACCAATCTATTATATTTTTATGGATAATTCCATTTCTTGATAAGTCTTTTTTATCTAATGAAAGAACATATTTAGGCACATCATCATTTATTCCATTATAAGCACCAAATTCTCTTTCTATTACACTTTCATTCTCTAATGAATACGCAACTTGAAAATATGCTTTTTCATCTGTTTTTGTTGCAATAAAATCAATTTCTCCTTTTTTTGTTTTTCCAATATAAACATCATAACCTCTTTCTAGAAGCTCATTATATACAACATTTTCAATTGCAAAGCATTTATTTATTTCAAAGTTATTATTTTTTATTTGTGCTATTCCTAAGTCTGTCATATAGTATTTGTTTAATGTTTTTAAAATAGCTTTTCCATGAACGTCATATCTATAAATCTTTTTGATTATTAAAGCTTTGCACAATGCATCTAAATATACATATAATGTTTCAGTAGATATTGATTTTCCCTCGCTTTTCAAATATTTTATAATATTTTCTGCTGAAAATTCTCTGCCTGTTGTATCAACAACATATTGTAATAGTAAATTAAACAAAACTATATCTTTTAGCCCTAATCTTTCTACTACATCTCTTAGTATAATTGAGTCAAATACACTATGAAGGTAATCTTTTATATTGTTTTCATCTGTAAATTGAGTTCTGTTAGGTAACCCTCCCCATTTTACAAAATCCCAAAATGTTTCTTCACTTTTAGCATATTTTTTTGTTAATTCTGTAAATTCTTTATAAATTAGAGGATATATATTAAACAATACATATCTTCCCGATAAAACTGTTGAAAGTTCATTTGATAACAGTTTACTATTTGAACCAGTTATAAATATGCTTATATTTTTTAAAGATGCTCTTAAAGAGTTTACTACTGTTTCGAATTTATCTACTCTTTGAATTTCATCTAAGAATATGTAATACATCTTATTATCTTTAATATTATCTTTGATATATTTATTTAATTTTTTATAGTTTTGTAGTTCTTCATATTCAATTAATTCAAAGTTTATATATATGATATGATTTTCTTCTACTCCTTTTTCTTTTATCTCATCTACTATCTGATTTAATATTACTGATTTTCCACATCTTCTTATTCCTACAAGAATTTTGACTAAATCAGAATCATAGAAGCCTCTAATTCTTGATAAATATACTTCTCTTTTTAACATTTTCATCACCTATATTAATTATAATGCTTTGCTTTCTTTTTGTCAAGTTATTTCTCTTTTTCGAAATAAATGAAAAAGATAGGAAAGTTTTACATTTCCTACCTTATAGGGATTTAATTAAAATATCTTTTTAATAATCCTTCAAATCCTTTTCCATGACGAGCTTCGTCTTTGCACATTTCATGTACTGTGTCATGGATTGCATCATATCCAAGTTCTTTTGCTCTTGTTGCTATTGCCTTTTTACCTTCACATGCTCCGTGTTCTGCTTCTGCTCTTAACATTACATTTTTCTTTGTGTCTGGATATACTATTTCTCCTAATAATTCTGCAAATTTAGCAGCATGTTCTGCTTCTTCAAATGCATATCTTTTGAATGCTTCTGCAATTTCTGGATATCCTTCTCTATCTGCTTGTCTACTCATTGCTAAGTACATTCCTACTTCTGTACATTCTCCATTGAAATTGTCTCTTAATCCTTTTACGATTTCTTCATCTAATCCTTGAGCAACACCAATTCTGTGTTCATCTGCGTATTGTTTTGCTCCTTCACTTTCTTGTCTTTCAACAAATGCTTCTTTTCCTGCTCCACATTGTGGGCATCTCTCTGGAGCTTCTTCTCCAAAGTGGATGTATCCACATACTTTACATACATATGCTTTCATGTTTATTCCTCCTTCTAATTTTTGTTTTTAAACTAGATGTATATTAGCATATTTTGAGTTAGTTGTCAAAAAATTAAAAAAATCCTTTATTTTTCCAAAAATATATGATAAAATACAATAGATTTTAAAAGAATTTGTCTAAAGATGAAATGGAGGAAAAGGTTATGGAATTAAACAGATGTAGTAGATGTGGGAGTTTTTATGTGTCAGAAGGGAATGTATGCCCTAAATGTAGTCGAAAAGATGGTTTAGAATTTTCTACATTTAAACAATATGTAACAGAAAATGGATTTGAACAATCTTTAGATACTATTTCTGGAGAAATTGGTATTTCAGTAAAAAACCTAAATCGATATTTAGGATATGAAGAAATCCAAAATTTACAAAATGGTTTTAATGGTAATCAAAATAATTTGAATGGTAAAACAATGTTATAATTTAAATGACGGAAGGAATGAATTTAATGGAGAATGTTTTTAATATATTAGAAGAAAGAGGATACATTGAGCAAATGACTCACCCTCAAGAAATGAAGGAATTATTTAGCAAGAATTGCGTTCCTTTTTATATAGGAATAGACCCAACAGCAGATAGTTTACATGTAGGGCATTTTGTTTCATTAATGGTTGCAAGCCATATGCAAAAATGTGGTCATAAACCTATTATATTAGTTGGTGGAGCAACTGCTTTTATTGGTGACCCTTCATTTAAGAATGATATGAGAAAAATGTTATCACCTGAAGAAATTAATCACAATGTTGAATGTATCAAAAAACAAGTTGAAAAATTTGTTAGTTTTGATGGTGATAATGGAGCAATTATTGTTAATAATGCTGATTGGTTATTAGATTTAAAATTTGTTGAATTTGTACGTGAAATTGGTAGTTTGTTTTCAGTTAATAAAATGCTAGCTGCAGAATGTTATAAACAAAGAATGGAAACTGGTTTAACATTTTTTGAAATGAGCTATATGTTAATGCAATCATATGATTTTCTACATTTATATGAAACTTATGGATGTAAATTACAAATGGGTGGAAATGACCAATGGTCTAATATCATCGGTGGAGTTGATTTAATTAGAAAAATCGGAAAAGATGATTCATATGGTTTAACCTTTAAACTTCTTACAACTAAAGAAGGTAAAAAAATGGGTAAAACTGAAAAAGGTGCTTTATGGTTAAGCCCTGATAAAACTTCACCTTATGAATTTTATCAATATTGGAGAAATATCGAAGATGATAGTGTTGAGACTGTTTTAAAAATGCTTACATTTTTACCAGTTGAAAAAATAAAAGAATTAACTGCTTATAAAGATGAAAGAATGAATGAAGCTAAAAAAATTGCTGCTTTTGAAATCACTAAATTAATTCATGGTGAAGAAGAATCTAAAAAAGCTGAAGAAGCATCAAATGCATTATTTAGTGGTCAAGGTAGCTTAGATAATATGCCTACTGTAAATCTTGAAAGTTCAGATATTTCTTTATTAGATGCTATTATTCTAACAGGTATTGCACCTTCTAAAGGTCAAGCTAGAACGTTGATTACTCAAGGTGGAATCTCTTTAAATGATGAAAAAATTTCTGATGTAAATTATAAATTGTCAGACAATGATTTTAAAGATGGTTATGCTATTTTGAAAAAAGGTAAAAAAGTATTTTACAAATTAAACAGGGATTAAGGACAAGGTGTCGCATTGGGGACGTTTCTCATGCGACATTTTTTAATTAAAGATACCATTGTCATAAAATTCATAATCGAGTAGAGAATAAATAATTATTTTATTTATTCCCTCTCACACCACCGT
>CAMLUO010000069.1 GCA_946487895.1 uncultured Clostridium sp. | reverse complement strand
AATTATATAGGATTAAGTTTGAGGTTTCAATACGTCTTTTTGTTGACCGCTTACAAATATGTAGATTTAATAGAATACGGATATAAGTTATTAATCAAGTATCCTAAATATGAAAAATATGCCTTAGTAAGTGAAGTAAAAAGAAATATGTATCAGTCATTAAAATATATACTTTATGCTAATAAAATAGCAAATAAATATAACAGATTAGATATATTAAACAGGTTAGATGCTGAAATAGCAATGCAAAGTTTTTTAGTTAGATTTTCATACAAAAATAGATACATAAACACAAGTAACTATTATGAATGGTCAAAGAGACTAGAAGAAATAGGAAAGATATTAGGAGGATGGATAAAATCATGCCTAAGAGAGTAAATAATATGTTTAAAGAAAATGTAACTTTTACAAAGCTCTTAGAAGCACATAGTAAATGTAAGAAAAATAAAAGATTCAAAAAACAAGTAATAGAATTCGAAATGAAATTAGAAAGTAACTTAATTCAGATAGGGAAAGAATTATTAAATGGTACATATACTTTTTCAGAATATTTTGAATTTACAATATATGAACCAAAAGAAAGAAAAATAAAAACATTAAATTATAGAGATAGAGTAGTACAAACATGGTATGTAGAAAACTTTTTAAAACCATATTTCAAATTTAGTAAATAAATTATTGGATGAATTTGTTTTAACACATTAAAGTAATTTATTAAATAAAGTTAAATTATAAAAAGCTCATAAAAATAATTGACATAACATACAACTTAATATATAATCTTCCTAGTTTTAATCTTTTTGTTTTATAAAAAAGCTCTATTTTGTTTCTTTTAGCAATATCCAAAACACAAGAATAAACTAGGAAGGTGATGATATTTGAGTTTAGACTTAATAAATGATATAGTAAATAAAATAAAAGAAAGTGACTTTGTAAATAACTTTATGAAAGAACTTTCAAACCATTTAGCAAAGGTTAAAGAAAAAGGAGAAAACCAAATGAGCAATGAGAATACTAATTCAAATGAATTAAATGAATTTAGAAAAGATAATGAATTATACCAAGTTGTGGACTTTAGTTCCAAAGGAGTTTATTTGCAAAATATGAGCACAAATAAAGTGTTTGAAGAAACTAATATACCACAAAACTTAAAGAATAAAATTGGAAACGATTATATCTTAAGATACAAAAATGGGGAGTATGTTTTTGAAGAAAAACTAACAGATGATTTTATGAATGGGTTAGTAGATATAAAAGAATACCAAAAAGGAAAGAAGTGAAACTGTGTAACAAAATTGTACAATAAAATTTTGCTTGCAAAAAATTGAATATTGTGCTAGAATTACAGCCAGTAGGATATAAATATATTTTACTGGCTATTAATACCTAAAGAGGGTGAAAATTATGATAAAATTTACAAAAATGCAAGGGCTAGGGAATGATTATGTCTATATGGATGCAATCCATCAAAAAATAGAAAATGAATCATCTCTAGCTCAATTTGTTAGTAATAGGCACTTTGGAATAGGTTCAGATGGATTAATCCTAATATGTAAAAGTGATGTTGCTGACTTCAAAATGAGAATGTTTAATTCAGATGGAAGCGAGGCAGAGATGTGTGGAAATGGCATACGTTGTGTTGGAAAATTTGTATATGATAAAGGACTTACAGATAAAACAACAGTAACTATAGAAACACTTGCAGGAATTAAAACATTAGAGTTAAATACAAAAGATGGAAAGGTAGAAACGGTAAAGGTAGATATGGGAGAACCTATATTAAATCCAAAAGAAATACCAGTTATTTCAGATGAAGAACCAGTTAAAAATCTGATGCTAGAAGCTGAAGGAAGAAAATTCAAATTTACTTGTGTATCTATGGGAAATCCCCATGCAATAACAGAAGTAGAAAATACAGAAAAATTTGATGTAGAAAAATATGGTAAAGTGTTGGAAGTTAATAAGGCTTTTCCAAATAAAACAAATGTAGAGTTTATACAAATAGTTGATAAAAATCATGTTAAAATGAGAGTTTGGGAAAGAGGAGCAGGAGAAACTCTTGCATGTGGTACAGGAGCATGTGCTACAGCTGTTGCGTGCTATCTTAATGGAAAAACTGATAGAAATGTAGAGGTTGAATTACTAGGTGGAAAATTATATATAGAATGGAATGAGGAAAATAATCATATATATATGACAGGACCAGCCGTTATAGTTTTTGAAGGTGTATTAGAGATATAATTTATGCAATAAAAAAAGAAATAGCCTCAAGTGAGGCTACTCCTGTGAAGGTTTAAGATGTTTTAACAGTTCTTGCTTTTCCTCATCAGTTAGTTTGAGAAGAAGAGAGAATGTTAAGTCATCTATAAAGTCTTTGGAAATTAACCGCTTAAAATCAACTTGTTTATCTAAGTCAAGCTGATGATAGGCAAAAAGAGTATTGAATAACTCTTCATTTTCCAGTGCTTCAATTACAGAACATGTTGTAACAAAGTTTGTTTTGTCCAATAACTGTTTTTCAATAAGTTCTACTGTGTTCATAATATACCTCCAAATGAATCTGTACAACAGGTTACATAAACATTATAACAAATTTTCACATAAAAATCAAATTTGAAAGGAGAAATAACAATGAGTTATATAAATGAAAATTTTTTAAATATGCAAGATAGCTACTTGTTTTCAACAATAGCAAAAAAAGTAGCAAAATACACAGAAGAAAATCCAGACAAGAAGATCATAAAATTAGGAATAGGAGATGTTACAAAACCAATAGTACCAGCATGTGTAGAAGCAATGCATAAAGCGGTTGATGAAATTGGAACACAAGAAGGATTTAAAGGATATGGACCAGAACAAGGATATGAATTTTTAAGAAACACAATAGTGGAAAATGATTATAAAGCAAGAGAAATAAATATCAAAGCAGATGAAATCTTTGTATCAGATGGTGCAAAATGTGATTGTGGAAATATAGTAGATATATTTGCTGAAGATAATAAAGTTGCAATTACAGACCCAGTATATCCAGTATATTTAGATACAAATGTAATGTCAGGAAGAAGTGGAAAATATAACAAAGAAAAAGATATGTATGAAAATATAGTATATTTACCAGTAACAGCAGAAAATAATTTTAAACCAGAATTACCAAAAGAAAAAGTAGATATGATATATCTATGTTTCCCAAATAATCCAACTGGAACAGTATTAACAAAAGAAGATTTAAAAGTTTGGGTAGATTATGCTAAAGAAAATAATAGTATTATTCTATATGATGCAGCATATGAAGCATTTATAACAGAAGAAGATATACCACATAGTATCTATGAAGTAGAAGGAGCAAAAGATGTTGCAATAGAATTCAAGAGTTTTTCAAAAACAGCAGGTTTTACAGGTGTTAGATGTGCATATGTGGTAATTCCACACACAGTAAAAGGATACACAAAAGCAGGAGAAGAAATTGAATTAAATAAATTATGGAATAGAAGAACTTGTACAAAATTTAATGGAGTATCATATGTTGTACAAAGAGCAACTGAAGCTACATATTCAGAAGAAGGTAAAAAGCAAATTAAAGCTAATATTGAAAGTTATTTAGAAAATGCAAAGATAATAAAAAATGGATTAGAAGATGCAGGATTTACAACATATGGGGGAGTAAATTCACCATATATTTGGTTGCAAGTACCTCAAGGTATGACTTCATGGGAGTTTTTTGATAAATTACTAGAAGAGGTAAATGTTGTTGGAACTCCAGGAAGTGGATTTGGACCACATGGTGAAGGATATTTTAGATTAACTGCTTTTGGAACTAAAGAAAATTCAATAGAAGCAATTGAGAGAATAAAGAAGTGGAGGGATTAGGGGACGTTCTTTCAATCCCAGCTTTAGGGATTAAGGGACACTCTTAAGATAATAAAGGTTCTTTTCTAAATCGTGTGGGTAAGTTTCAATAAAGCTATTTACAATAATGAA
>CAMLUO010000068.1 GCA_946487895.1 uncultured Clostridium sp. | reverse complement strand
AAGCAAATAATGCTTACTCAAAATTTTTTAATCCATAAACAAACAAATGTTTACAAATAAAAATAAAAGTGTTATAATGACAATAGATATTGGGAAAGGGAGGTATGAAAGTGAATAAATATGATAAAGTGTATATCGCAATAGATCTAAAAAGTTTTTATGCCTCTGTTGAATGTCAAGAAAGAGGACTGAATCCAATTACAACAAATTTAGTTGTAGCTGATAGTAGTAGAACAGAAAAAACAGTCTGTCTTGCTGTAAGTCCATCACTAAAACAATATGGAATACCAGGAAGGGCAAGATTATTTGAGGTTATACAAAAAGTTAATGAAATAAATGCTCAAAGGAAAATTAATGCACCAGGACATAAATTTACTTGTTCCTCTTATGACGATATTGCACTAAAGAAAAACAAAGATTTAGAATTAAGCTATATAATAGCTCCACCACGAATGAGTTATTATATGAAATATAGCACTAGAATTTATAATATTTATTTAAAATGGTTTTCTGCTGACGATATATATGTATATTCCATTGATGAGGTTTTTATAGATGTAACCCATTATTTGCAAACTTATAAAACTACACCAAGAGAGCTAGTTACTAGAGTTATTAAAAATGTATATGATGAAACAGGAATAACTGCAACAGCAGGAATTGGAACAAATTTATATCTTTGCAAGGTTGCTATGGATATTGTTGCAAAGCATATAACACCAGATAAAAATGGAGTGCGAATTGCTGGATTAGATGAAATGACATATAGAAAATACTTATGGAATCACAGACCATTAACAGATTTTTGGAGAGTTGGAAAGGGTATATCAAATAAATTAGAAAAAAATGGCATATATACTATGGGAGATATAGCTCGTACTTCAGAAAAAAACGAGGAATTGCTATATAAATTATTTGGTATAAATGCAGAATTATTGATAGATCACGCATGGGGATATGAACCTTGTACCATTGAAAGTATAAAGTCATACAAGCCAGTAACGAATAGTATAAGTTCAGGACAAGTATTACATTGTCCATACAATTATGAAAAGACAAAATTAATAGTAAAAGAGATGACAGAGCTTCTTACATTGGATTTAGTAAAAAAGAATTTAGTTACAAGTAAAATGGTTTTAACTATAGGATATGATATTGAAAATCTTTTAAATCCTGAAATAAATAAATCATATTTGGGAGAAGTTACATTAGACCATTATGGAAGGAAAGTTCCCAAGTCTGCACATGGCACTATAAATATAGATCACAAGACATCATCCACGAAAATAATAACTGACTATGTAATGAATCTTTATGAAAGTATTATTAACAAAAATTTATTAGTTAGAAGAATAAATATTACAGCTGAAGATGTTGTAAATGAAGATGATTATAAAAATAATAAGAAATTTGAACAAATAAATTTATTCATAGATTATAATGAAGTTGAAAGACAACAAAACAAAGAAAAATCAGAAAAAGAATTACAAAAAGCAGTATTGGATATAAAAACAAAGTATGGAAAAAATGCTGTTTTAAAGGGAATGAATCTTATTGAAGGTGGAACTACAATCGAAAGAAATGGGCAAATTGGAGGACATAAAAGTTAAAAAAGAAGGAGATGGTTAAGTGAAATATGATAAACAATATGATGATATAATAAATTTACCTCATCATGTATCAAAAAAACATCCACAAATGTCTTTGTATGCTCGTTCAGCACAATTTGCACCTTTTGCAGCATTAACAGGATACGAAGATGCAATAAAAGAAACTTCAAGAGAAACCAGTGAAAAAATAGATATAGATGATGAATTAAAATCAATATTAGATAGTAAATTACAAATAATTATGGAACATATAAAAAATAAACCAGAAATATCATTTACATATTTTATTCCTGATTCAAAGAAAGACGGTGGTTCATATATAACAGTTATAGGTATTGTAAGAAAGATAGATTTATATAATCAAATTATATATTTAGCTAATAATACAGAAATACCAATAAATGATATAATCAATATTTCAGGAGAAATTTTTAAAATGTATGAATAAATATATTTTGATAAAAATAAAAGGTAAGAAACTTACCTTTTATTTTTATAATTTAACCGTTTTTCTCAATCCATCTTTTAAAATCGTCTGGAGATAATTTACCATTTTTGTATTGAGCAACTTTTTTCTTTCCAGTTTCCTTAAATTTATCAAAATCAGTAATATATTTTGCAATATCAGAATTTCTTGATTTCATCATTGCTTTTCTATTATATAATTGATAGTAAGAAGCAAGTATGGGATCATTATTCTTATTATTTTCAAAAACAAGTCTTCTTCCAATTTCTCTACAAGTTTTTTTCTTTTCGCCTGGTGCGATATTTTCACAATAATTGTAAGATTTATTAGTAGCAATAAAATATCTATTGCAATTTTTGCATGATTTCAAATATACATTTCCTTTTAAAATGCTACAAATAGACTTGTAGATTATAGCAGATAGATTATAAGGAAGAATTAAATCATATTCTGTAACTCTATTTTTCTTTTGCGATAAAAAGTCATATATTTCTTTTTCAGATTTTCCAGGATAAGAAGAAAATAAATTTACAGAATAATATGAGGCTTTGTTTTCATTTAATAGTGTTAAGTTAGATGCAATTCTTCTTAAAACATATAATCTTTCTATTGGTTTAAAACTTATTGCTTTCTTATTTGGGTTTAATAGGCAATAGTCTAATATCATATCAGTTTGTTCTTGCAATTTCTTATATTCATTTTTGTTTTTTTCTAATAGTTTTTCTAAAAATTCTCTAAAATTTAATTCAGAACAAATATTTTTATCAAATATTTTTTGTATCTTTTTTAAATCAAAAAATGTTAAAGAATATTTAATAAACAATTCAAAAAAGTTTTCAAAAATGTCGAAGTCAGTATTTAAGAAGTCAGCTAAAAAAGAGCCTAACTTTTGCATCGTTATTTGATAGTCTGTATTCATCATAAATTGCATACTTTTTTTATCGTATTTTATAGGATAATTTATGATTATTTCACTATTATTTTTTTCGTTTAAAGCTAATCCAAGACCAGATATAATGTCCTGAATATAAGCATTTTCATCCATAATGAACTCCTTTTTGTTAAAAACATAAAAGCAAGGCAAAGTTAAAATGTGTTACAAGCGTTTTTAACTAATACTTATTGACTTTAAAAAGTTTGGAATTTATAATGCAGATAATTAGAAACAAAAACAAATTACACAATGTTTCTAACAGACACATAACATATAGTATAACTGAACTTTCCCCTTTTTAAATTCCGTTTAATTATACTATATGTTAATAAAAAAATCAATATAGGCAAATTCTAGATATGTCTATATAGAACAACTGTGCAAAGAAATATGTAAACACTTTTTGAACTAAAATCAGAGAAAGGAGCAAATGATGGACAAGATTGCTATAATTAATGAGTTGTATTTTGAAGAAAAGAAAAATTTAACTGAAATAGCACAAATTATTGAAACATCAGTTAGCTACATTTCAAGGATTTTAAGAAAAGACCAAAGATATAAAGAGGAAAAAGAAAAACGAAAGAAAGATAATTTGATACAAAGGAGGGAAACTCAAAAAGAGTTAATATACACAAAACGAAAAAATAAAAAAAACACAGATTATATAGATATGAAAACACAACATGAAAACGCAGCAAAAGAGTTATCAAAACATTCTAGTATAGGAAATCAAGATTTAAGAAAATGGTGTAGTAGTGCTTATAAATATAATGAAAAGAAAAAATGTTATGAATTTGATACAAAGAATCTACTAAAGCCACCTGATTTTCCTATGTATATTAGGATATGAAGGAGAAAATAAAATGATTACAGAAAAGCAAGGGATAGCTTATGCTACAATTACATTAGATCTGCTTTATAAAATGAAAGTTAAAGTAAATCATAAAAATTTTTCAGAGCAAATGAGATTAATTTATGATCTTTATGAGCCTGATGAAGTGGAAGAATTATATGAAAATATAGAAAGAAATAACGAGATAATAGAAAAAGCTATTTCTGGAAAAGCAAACTGTTATGTTGTCAATTCATATAATTCAAGAGAAAAACAAATGAAAATAATTAGAAAATTCTGCAAAGATAGAATAGAGCTAGGAAAAATATATATTTCAACACCAGGTGAAAATACAGATGCTTACTATAAACTGATTCAAGACATTAGAAATAAAAATATGGATATTTTACTAATGAATGTATTTACAATTCTTGGTATGAGCGAAAGAGAACTAGCGATGATAATTCATCTTTGCAGAGAAAATGATATAACATTTGTAGAAATTTAAAAGAGGTGTAGTAAAGTGAGTATATTATTATTTATAGCAGGTATGATGCTAGGTGCTATTGTTGCA
>CAMLUO010000067.1 GCA_946487895.1 uncultured Clostridium sp. | reverse complement strand
CCCACTACGGACTTTCACCGATTAGCTAAACGACATGCCTGTCGCACTAAAAATGTCGCATGAGAAACGTCCCCAATGCGACACCCCTAATCCCTGCTATCTGCTCTTCTGTACTATTTCTACTATATCAGCAATGTATTCACCTATAATTGGAATATTTAGTGTCACTATTTTTTGCAAAATAATAACTAAAATAGCAGTAATAATTGTTACTCCAATTCCTATTCCTACACCTCTAGAAATTCCTGCAAAGAAATTTCTAATAAGCATTTCTTTTTTATTTCCTAACAAATAACTTAGCTCTACAAAATTTCCTTCTAGCATTATTTTATTTAATTGGCTTATCGCTTTTTCTAACAAATTTATTTTATTCTTTTTTACAAACATAAAAACCACCTTTAATATTTCTTATATTATGGTGGTTTTTTTAGCAATTTTTATTCATTACCATTTATAAAATTATTTATTGTTTCACTTAAACTTCCACTATTTGTAGATGTTTCATTTTGTGTTGTAATATTTTCTGATACACTATTAGTTTCTGTTTGAGTGTTCGTCGTTGCATTAAGCTCTTCTCGTTTTTGGTCCTCTTCTGCTTTTAATTCTTCAAGTGAATTAATTAATTCTTGTAATCTTTTTAAATCACTACCCATTAGTTCCCAATCATTGCTGTTGTTTGACTCTGTTAAATTATCATTTGCTTTTATAATTGCATCTATTAATCCATCTATATCTTCAGTATTTTCTACTTCAATATCAACAGCATATTGTGAAAGTAGATTTTGTAATGCTCGAGATAGTGTATCTCCTATTGCTACTTTATTTCCAGATGCTACTACAACTTTTTTAAGTAATGGTATTTCTGATTCATTTAACATTGTTTGATATATTGGCTCTACATATAATAAAGTGTTGTTTATTGGAACAATTATCATTTGCTTTGTTAATCTTGTTCCAGTTGTATTAAGTGTTTCTAACTCTGTTGAGATTGCCTCATCTTCTTCTATTTGTTGGTCTAATTGCATTGGTCCAACTATATTACTATCTGCTGAGAATTTATATAGTTTTAATTTATTTGAACTCCCTTGAGTTGTTCCTACTAAATATGAAATTATATTTTGTCTTTCATCTGGTGTATAAACTTGAATTAGTCCTAATTCTTCATTTCCGTCATCATTTACCATTGTGTAATATGAATCCATATATGTTCCTGTTGACCTTGTATTTCTTACACTATTGTATTTTGCTATATCCCATAAGTCATCTGCTCTATATAACACATCTGGTTTTACATTATGATATACTTTTAAAACTTCTGCTTGTACGTCATATAAGAATTGTGGATATACTAAATGTTCTTGTATATCTTGTGGTATTTCTTCTTCTAAATCAACAAATAGTGTTGGATAAATATTTCTGTATGCCATTGCAATTGGGTCTGTTCTATCTGTTATATAGAATGAAATTGTTCCGTCATATGCATCTACTAATACTTTTACAGAGTTTCTAATGTAATTTATATTTTCATGGATTCCATCATGCTCGATTGTTGTATATTGTGAATATGGATAACTGCTTGATACTGTGTATGCGTCTATTATCCAAACTATTCTACCATCATCTGTTACTACTGTATATGGATTTTCATCATATATTAGATATGGTAATGCTTTTTTTGCTCTTGTGATAATTTGTCTATTTATTAATATTTTACTATCATCACTTATTTCATTTGAGAAGGCTAAATTTAAATCTCCTTTTGTAATTCCTAAAACTAATCTATCTAAAAAGTTTAGTTGTAAGCCAGCTTCTCCACTATATGTTGATGTATGGTCTGTTCCATTTACATCTGTATAGTCATATTCTTGTATATTTTTTGCGTTTGTTGCTATTATATCATTAGTTTCTAATCCAAAATATATACGTGGTTCGTCGATATTTATTGTTTCATCACTACCTGAAATTTCTTTTTGTACATATTGCACATTTCCTGTTTCTGTACTTTGTGAGGCTGATGCTATTATTAGTCCCATTCCATGTGTGTATTCATATGTTTTATTTGTATATGTTCTTCCTGAACTTGTGATTTCTCTTGGTGCTATATATACTGTTTGTGTTTGTCCATTTATTTCATAATTTGCAAGGTTTGCATCTCTATATGAGAAATATCCTGTTTCTGTTTGGTTATCTTGTACTGTTTTTAATACTGCATCTTGTGTTATTATTGGAATATTATTTATTATGTTTTGATTTTCTTCTACTTCTTCTTCTGTTACTGTTCCTGAATTTTCAAGGTTTTCTTCTTCTATTTCAATATTGTATGCACTTTTTGTATTATTTATATTTTCAGCAATATAATTTTTTTCTTTGTCCAATTCATTAGTATTTACAAATATCAAATCAAATACTACCATTGCTAAAAATAGTATAACTAGATATCCTGGTATTACTGCTAAATTTTTTAATACTTTGCTTGTTTTTTCTGCTTTAAATGCTTTTAATGCTCTATATACAAATATTACTATGATAAATGCAAATATTATATATCCCCATAATTTTATTGTAGATTCTGTTATTCCTGCTCCTATAATATCTATATCATCATTTACCGTTAAGATTTTTCCTTGCATTATATTTTGTGTATTTATTATTGTCATTAATGCTATTCCTACTGCAAGTAGCATGATATTTCTAAGTAGTTTTTTCATAAATAGACTTTTTTTGAACATTTTTCCGTCTATTCCATCAAAATACATATTAAATACTATGACGTAATATAATGCCATATATAATGTTAAACCTATAACAAATGATATGAAGTATATTAGCATTGTATCAATTATTGGTTTTACAAACATATAATATGAAATATCTAAATTAAATATTGGGTCTTGTATTCCAAATGATGTACTATTCATTACTAACATTATTTTTTGCATTAATACTGCTGAAGCTATTATACTTACAATTGCAGAAATTACTAATGCTAATGATTTGTTTGGTAATTTTGGCATTTTTTTGTTTTCTTTTTCAAAGAAAGGTTTTAATCCTTTTTTTATTCCTCTATTTGTCATATAGATTATAAAATATACTATTACAAAGTTTATTGCCATTATTGTATATCTATAAATTAGGTTTGTATAAAAGATTTGTATGTATTGTTCTCCTAATTCTTGATATTCTAAGTAACTTCCACGTAATTGTATATAACTAATCACGCCAAATATAGCTATAAAAAGTAATACTAATAACATTCTTGTTTTACTTTTACCTTTTTTATTTCTTTCCTTCGTTTCTCTTGTATTTCCAGTTTCTAATATAGTTTCTACTTTTTCATTTGCTTGAGTATTGGTAGTGTTTTTTTGATTTTTTTCCTCACTCACTATCTTATCCTCCTATTAATTTATTTCCCCTAGTTATTTTTAGATTATTGCTCTTGCAAATTCTTCTGGATTGAAGATTTCCATGTCGTCTATTTGTTCTCCTACACCAATGAATTTAACCGGTATATTGTTTTCTTCTACAATTCCAATTACTACTCCGCCTTTTGCCGTTCCATCAAGTTTTGTTAATACAAGTCCTGTAATATCAGCTTCTTCCTTAAATGCTTTTACTTGTGATATTGCATTTTGTCCAGTAGTTCCATCAATTACTAATAATACTTCTTCATCACAATCTGACATTTCTTTTTGGATTACTTTTTGAATTTTTCTTAGTTCATCCATTAAATATTTTTTGTTGTGTAATCTTCCTGCTGTATCAACAATTAGAACATCTGCATTTTTTTCTTTTGTTATTTTTATTGCGTCATATACAACAGATGCTGGGTCAACTCCTTCTTCTCTTTTTACAATGTCTGCTCCTGCTCTATTAGCCCAGATTTCAAGTTGTTCTACTGCTGCTGCACGGAATGTATCTGCTGCTGCTATTACTACTTGTTTTCCATCTTTTGCTAATCTGTTTGCTATTTTTCCTATTGATGTTGTTTTTCCTACTCCATTTACGCCAACAACTAATATTACTGATGGTTTTGTGTTTAGTTTTAGTCCTCTATCTACTTTTGATAGTATTTGTATTATTTCTTCTCTTAAAGCTTGTTTTATTTCTTCTTCATCTTGTATTTTTTCTTTTTTTACTCTTTGTCTTAAATTATTCATTATTTTTATTGATGTATCCATTCCTATGTCTGACATTATTAATACTTCTTCTAGTTCGTCTAAAAAGTCTTCATCTACTTTTTTGAAACTTTTGAATACATTGCTTATTTTTTCATCAAATGATGTTTTTGTTTTGCTCATTCCTTGTTTTAGTTTTTCAAAAAATCCCATACTAAATCATTCCTTCCTAATGTATGGGTATTATATCATATTTATTGTCCTTCGGCAAGGGACAAATCTAACATAAGTAAAAAGCCTTAGAATATTTCTATAACTAAGGCTTTTTATTAAATTACCATTCTTTCTTAGAATTTACCAATTCAGAAATATATCCTATTAAACAATAAGGCGCTAAAATAAATGCATATAATAAAACATAAACTATAAAGGCTAATATACTTCTTCTTTCCAATTTACATTCAATTTCTTTTAACATATTTTTTCTTTTAATTTCAATAACTAGGCAAAGTATCATTCCAAGAAGAATGACAAGTAGAGTCAACCAACCAATTAGTAATGGATTACCAAATGCTAATAAAATTAGTCCAAGTGGTATAAAAATAAGAAGTGCAAGGTCTATAAAAGGGAAAAATACGTTTAAGCACATTAGGAATTTTGATTT
>CAMLUO010000066.1 GCA_946487895.1 uncultured Clostridium sp. | reverse complement strand
TACGAATTTTGATGATATAAGAAATCAATATTCTACCGTTACGAAAAGTAACAACGGTACATAAAGACGTATCAGAAAGACTAAAGAAAATAAATCCAAGTCTAGCAAGAGAAGTACGAGTAATATTAGACGAGAACAAAGCAGAAAGACATATTAGAGGGGGGATGGCAACAAAGTTAAAATATAGCCATTTAAAATAGTAAAGATGCATAAAAATTAGATTAAAATTACTTTGTAAGAAGCCTTTAATATTAATGAAATTGTAATATTGAAGGTATTTTTTATTGTACGAATTACGTTTTTTGAAAATATAAAAAATTTATTGAATAAATCGTTGATTTATCGCATAAAATATAGTATCATAGTATTAGAAAGTAATCATTGAGATTGCTATGAAAGGAACGAAAGTTCCGGTTGAATTGCTAAGAAAGGCAACTAGTTAGAGATAATTAGTTGCCATTTTTTGTTTTATAAAATCAAATATGTTAGTTTAGCCCAAAAACCTTTTCACAAACTGACAAAAATTGACATAGAATATAATAGCTCAAAAGACATCAAATAAAAGAGAAAAAACAAACATTCCAAAATAGATTAAATATTTGTGAAAGGAATGAGATAATAATGGAAAAAATAAAAAAAGGAGATATAGTAGGAAGAAAATCATATGGCAAAGACATATTATTTTCAGTAAAAAACATAATAGATACGCCTAGAGGAAAAATTGCAATTCTAAGAGGATTAATAGAAAGAATTGAAGCAGATAGCTATATAGAAGATTTAGAAAAGATAGATAAAAAATATATAAAACAAGAAATGACATACTTTGAAGATAGACTTAATAAAAGGCTAGAAGCGGTAACAGAGTATAATAATAGAAAAATATCACAAATAAAAAAATATAATAACAAAAGAAAAAAACTAAAAAATATAGTAACACCAGTAGATAGAACATTTCAGAAAGTATTAACAGGAAAAATATTGCATATAGATGGGGATAAAAAATATAGTGAAAAATCGTTTAGATATTATCAAAAATTGGGATTAAATGTTATTGTTAAAAACATACCAGAATATAGACAACCACGAGTAATATATTCTTTGCTAAAAGTATATAAGCCAGATATATTAGTAGTAACAGGACATGATGGGATGATAAAAAAAGGAACAGGATTTTATGATTTATATAATTATAGAAATTCAAGATATTTTGTTGAAACTGTAAAAGAAGCAAGAAGATATGATAAAGAAGAAGGAAAAAACTTAGTAATATTTGCACGGAGCATGTCAAAGCTATTATGAAGCAATCATATCAGCAGGTGCTAATTTTGCATCATCTCCAGCAAGAATATTAATTGATTTTTTAGATCCTTTAATAGTTGCAGAAACAGTAGCTTTTACAGAAAGATATAAATATGTAACAATAGATGATATAGCAGGAGAATTAAGAGATGGAAAAAATGGTGTTAGTGGAGTAGGTGCAAATGGTAAAATGATAAAAATTTAAAGAAATATGAAAAAACACACTTTCCTACAAAATAAAAATTAACGAACTTAATATTACTGTAACATAATTGTAAAACAACTGTAAAAAATCAAAAATAAATCGCTATAATCCTTTAAAATAGGGGATTGTAGCGATTTAGTTAAATTCTACATTTTTTGACAATTTCTGTTAATAATGCTAAAATTAAGATATCTTATGAGAGAAGGTGATACAATGATTTGTCGTTCAGATATAGCAAATCTAAAAACAGACATCTTAGAGAAAGTGGGTCAAAAGATAATAGTAAAAGGTTCTTTAGGAAGAAGTAAAGCCTTTGAAAAAGAAGCAACATTAGAAAAAGCATATCCTAATATTTTTGTTGTAAGATATGAAGAAAATAATAGAAATGTTACTTATAGTTATACAGACGTATTAACTAGAACAGTAGAGGTTGATGTATTTGATGGAAATTCATATAGCCCATTAATACCACCAACATTCAATAATAAAAAGAAGAATCGTGTTGAAGATACTTCTGGAGCAACACCAGTTCAGGCATAAATATTGTTGATAAGAAAAATTTAGGTAGATGAAATGTTAATAAGGTGGAAAACTTGAAAGATTTTCTATCTTATTTTTTTGCCTATTTAGTCATAAACAACATTTTTTAGCCATATATTTGTTATAAAGAAAGAGAAGGAGGTTAAAAAATGGTTGTTGAAACAGTAAATGAAAATTTATGTATAAACAAATTAATTACTTCAAAAAAAGAGATAATAATGGTAGAAGGGGATATGATTGTACCAGATTCTAAACCTGATGTTTTGAATACAATTTGTACAAGTGGGGTTGTATGTGTATATAAAAAGGAGATACTAGATGGAAAGATAAGAATTGACGGAAATATAAATACATATATAATGTATATGGCAGACAATGAGCAAGATAAAATAAGAGGACTTTCTACAAGCTTAGACTTTTCAGAATCAATACAAGTGCCAGGTATAAATGAAGAAATGGAATGTCAATTAGAAACAAAAGTAAAATCTATGGAAAGCAAAGTAATTAATGGAAGAAAAATAGGAATAAAAGCAACTTTAGAAGTAAGTTACAATATTTATTCAAAAGAAGATATTTCAATAGTTAGTGATATTCAAAATTCAGGCGATATGCAAATGTTAAGAGAAGATGCTAATGTGAATTCTTTAGTAGGTAGTGGGGCAACAAAAATTTATGCAAAAGATACAATTTCAGTAAATAATGTGGATAATGTAGCTGAAATATTAAAAGTAGATATAAATATTTGTGATAAAGATGTTAAAGTTAGCTATAATAAAATATTAACAAAAGCAGAAGCACAAGTGAGAATTTTATATCTAACAGAAGATAATCGTATTAATTCAGTAAACACAAAAATTCCAATTGTTGGATTTATCGATATTCAAAATGTGAATGAAAATAATGTTTGTGACATGAATTATGAAATAAAAAATATGCTTTTAAAATTAAATGCAATTGAAGAACATAGTATGTATGTAGAAATAGAAGTAGAAATATCAGCATCTGTCTATGAAGAAAGACAAATTACGTTCATACAAGATTTGTATAGCCCATCTGAAAACTTGGAATATAACAAAAAACAAATAACAACTATGGTAGCAAAAAGAAATACTTCTGGAATGATTCAAATTAGAGAAAAAGTAGAAGTAGAAGGATTAGACAATAGAAATATATTAGATGTAGAAGTAGTTCCAACAATTGAAAATGAAAGTAAATTTAGTAATAAAATAATGTATGAAGGTGCAATGGAATTAAGATTTTTAATATCAGGAAATGACATGCAAGCAGATACAAGAATAGTAAAGATTCCTTTTGATTACACAATGGAAGGTGTAGAGGATGGAGAAAATGTAAATACTAAAACTAATATAGAAGTAATAAATCAGGACTTTATAATTCAAGAAGGAAATCTTGTTACAAGTAATATAGATGCAAAAATGGATTTACAAACTTATAAAACTGCAAATATGAATGTAATGAATGAAATACAAACTAATGGTGAAAGAGAAGAAGAAGATTATAGTATTTTAATGTATATAGTGAAAAAAGATGATACATTGTGGAATATAGCAAAAGAGTTTGGAAGTACAGTTGATGATATTGTAAGAGCAAATGGAATAGAAGATGAAAATTTAATACAGCCTGGGCAAAAACTATTTATTCCTAAATATGTTAAAACAGGTTCAGTAAGTAGTTATGTATAAAATTTATTCTAGACCAAGAATAAGAGTTCCTAAAATCTTTTTTCGAGCAAGAAGTAGTTTCAAAAAGAAAAAGACAAAAAAAGTAATAAGGATTTTAACAATTTTCATAATAGCTTTTTTAACTGTAAAAATTATTTTAGATTCAGTGTTGCCAATATTTGATACTCTATGTGAAAATGAAGCAAAATCAATAGCAACAATAGTATCAAATGAACAGGCAACAAATGTTATGAGAGAACATAGTTATGATGAATTATTTACGATTGAAAAAGATTCTAATGGAAATATAACTATGATAAAATCAAATGTAGTACCAATTAATGAAATAATTTCAGATGTGGCAAATAAAATACAAATTGAATTAGATAACAAGGGAAGAGATGATATAGAGATAGCACTTGGGAGTTTTACAGGTTTTAAATTATTGGCAGGAAGAGGACCTGGTATTAAAATTAGGATTTCTACAATAGGAAATGTTGAAACTGATTTAAGAAGTGAATTTACAGCACAAGGGATTAATCAAACTTTGCATAGAGTGTATTTAGAGGTTAAATGTAATGTTTCAATTTTGACTCCTTTTGATAATATTGAAAGGCAAATTACTAATCAGGTGCTTTTGATTGAGAATGTTATTGTTGGAAATATTCCTAGTACGTATTATAATTTGGAAGGATTAAATCAGAGTGATGCAATTGAGTTAGTTGAGTAGGTTAGAAAATAATTACAATTTTATCTGTGTCAAATTACATTTAAAACGCAGTTACATACAAAAGTATGCGCCTTTGCCTTTTAAATGTAATTTTCCTTGCTAAAATTTAATTCTTTCCTAACCTAATATACTAAAAAGGTAGTAAGGAATTATTTAGTATAGAATTTCTTGAAATAGAATATACTATTTTGGGAGGTTTTAAACAAAATTTTGTAAGGAGAGATGAAAAATGTTAAAGATGATTGAATTACCATATCCATTAAATGCTCTAGAGCCATATTATTCAAGCCAAACTTTGGAGTTACATTATAAAATTCTATACAAAGGGTATGTAGATAACACAAATAAGACACAAGAAGAATTAAAAAAGGCAAGAGAACAAAATGATTTTTCAAATATAAAATGTTTAGAGAAAAATTTAAGTTTTTTTGGTTCTGGTGTCATATTACATGAGTTATTTTTTGAAAATATGGGGCCAGCTGTTCCGACAGAGCCAGATACAAAATTAATGGAACAAATAATAAAAGATTTTGGCAGTTATGATGCTTTTAAAAATCAATTTACAGAGGCAAGTAAAGCGGTTGAGGCATCTCGGTTGGTGTATTTTAGCATGGATTCCAAAGTGGAATAAGTTAGAGATTTTACAATGTGAAAAGCATCAAGATTTGACTTTGTGGGGATGTAAGCCACTTCTTGTATTGGATATGTGGGAACATTCTTATTATTTACAGTATCAAACTAAAAGACCAGATTATATTGCTGCTTTTTGGAATATTCTTAATTGGAATGTAGTGAATAAAAGGTTTGAGAAAATTTAATAATTTTATATAAATATATGTGGTTCCAAATTGGAACCTTAAACAAAAAAATTGGAACGATTTGTTCCAATTTTTTTCTATCTCTTACTAAATTGTGGAGCTTTTCTAGCTTTTTTAAGACCATATTTCTTTCTTTCTTTCATACGAGGATCTCTTGTTAAGAATCCATTTGATTTAAGAGCTGGTCTATATTCGCTATTTGCTTCATTTAAAGCTCTAGCAATACCATGACGGATTGCTCCAGCTTGACCTGTAAATCCTCCACCTTTAACACTTGCAATTACATCATATTTAGCTGTTGTATTAGTAACTGTTAAAGGTTGTCTAACGATAACTTTTAGAGTTTCTGGTCCAAAGAATTCATCAATATCTTTTTTGTTTATTGTAATTTTTCCAGAACCTTCAACTAATCTAACTCTAGCAATAGAGCTTTTTCTTCTACCTGTACCATAAAAAACAATATTATCTTTTTTTGCCATTCTATTTTACCTCCCATACTTCTGGTTTTTGAGCTTGATTTTCATGTTCTGCTCCAGCATAAACTCTTAACTTTTTAGCCATTTGTCTACCTAAAGAATTATGAGGTAACATTCCTTTGATAGCTAAAGTCATTGCTTTTTCTGGATTTTTTTCAAGCATTACTTTGGCTGGAACTTCTTTCATTCCTCCAATGTATCCTGAATGATGTCTATAAATTTTTTGGTTTAATTTGTTTCCTGTTAAAATAACATCTTTACAATTTAAAATTATAACATGATCACCTGTATCAATATTAGGTGTATATGTTGGTTTGTGTTTTCCTCTTAATAATTTTGCAGCTTCTGTTGCAACTCTACCTAATGGTTTATTAGCTGCATCAATTATATACCATTTGCTTTCAACTTCACCTTTTTTTG
>CAMLUO010000065.1 GCA_946487895.1 uncultured Clostridium sp. | reverse complement strand
CTTATGTGCGCCGCCAGCGTTTATCCTGAGCCAGGATCAAACTCTCTTGTTCTTTCGCTTTCGCTAATCCAAATTCTGCTGTGTCAATCTTCGTCAAAATTTTCTCGATATACATTGAGTATTATCTCAAAAATTTTTCCTTGATTTTCTTGCATAATTTGTTTATCGAAACCGATATTTATCCTAATTAATAATTTTTCATTAATAATTAAAATTAGAGTTTTTTCAAGCTCTTAAACTTCTTACTTTTTTTGGCTAAAAAACTTTTAAAAAATTTACTTGTTCGGTACTTTTCTTTTTGCAAAGAAATTTACCGCTTCGGTTTATTCTCTAAAGGATTTTATTGTTTATTTTTCAATGTACTTTTTATGTCCCCTCGCTTGGGACGATTTTAATTATACAATGCTTTTTTGTCTTTGTCAACACTTTTTTTAAATTTTTTTTAAAAATTTTTATTGGTATTTTTTTCCATGTTTTTCAAGCTTTATTTTTCTAATCTTTTCGAACTTTTTTTGTATAAAATTTTTTTATTTTTTTGCCAGGTTTTTTATTATAATTCATCATTATTTCTTATCATTTTTATTACTTCTGGAATCATTTCAATTGTATCAGATGCCTTCATGCTAATATCTGTATATTTTTGTTGTGCCAACTCTCCGGATACTCCTGCTACATATGCTCCTGCAGCTACAATTTTGTTACTTGGCTCATTATATCCTAATATCCCAACTAAAATTCCAGATAAAACATCTCCACTTCCTGCTGTTGCCATTCCGCTACATCCTCTTTTTACTAAATATGTTTCATCTCCATCTGTTACAATTGTTGTACTTCCTTTCAATAATAATATTACATTATATTTTTTAGCAAATTCTATCGCTAATTCTATTGAATTTTCTTTTATTTTCTCAATAGGATTTTTACTTATCCTTTCAAATTCTTTTAGATGTGGTGTTAATATAATTCTATTCTTAGCTTTTTTAAGAATATTTAAGTCCATGTTTGCTAGAGTATTTAATCCATCTGCATCAATTATACATGGGATATTTTTTTCTTCTAATATATATGCTAATATTTTTTCATTATCCTTTCCGCTTCCCCATCCCATTCCAATAGCAAGTGCTTTTATTTTTTCTAAGGATTTATCTATTTCTTCTTTATTAAATATCATTTTATTATCTTCATCATTTGAAATTGGATACATAGTTTGTTCTAATAAATATGGTGTAATTGATACTTCTATACTTTTTGGCACAATTAATCTTACCACTCCGGCATCCACTTCTTATACTTGAAGCACTCATATTTGCTAGTTTGATTGCTCCTGAATAATCCATACATCCACCTAGTATCCCTACATATCCATAATCACCTTTATGTGTGTCTCTTTTTCTTTCTTTAAATATTTCTTTTAAATCTGATTTTTTTATTTCTTTTATATTATCCAAAACAAATCACCTCATAAAATATTTACAAGGTGATTATATCATATTATGAACATCTAAAACAGTTATTATTTAATTATTGTTGTATCCAATCTTCATCATTAATATATTCAATTGTGTATTCACTTAAACTATTTATGTCCGGAACTGCTACATCTTCATCTGTTACTGTTCCGAATTCGTATTTATATTCTTGTATATTATCATTTACTTCTTTTACAACTTGCGTTCCTGTGTAAAAACTTTTTCGTCCTTCTCTATTTATTATTTTTATTGGCAAACCTGTTTCTTTATCAATCCACATTTCCCAATTTTGTGCTCTTTCAAATCTATTATTTAATACATAATATTCTTTTCCTACTTGATATGTATCTGTATTTATTGACATTATGAATGCTGTTCCCATTTTTAATATAAAGTTATTTGTATCAAATGGTAAATTTACTCCTTTTAAATTTTCTTCTTTATTAGCCATTTTTGTAAATTCACCTTTTTCTACTGTTATTTTTTTATTAACTTCTGAAATATAGATACTTTCATCTGAACCTGCTGTTGCATATTCAGTAAACTTTGTTTCAATTCCTTCCTCAGTATATATTTCTGAAACTGATTTATATTTTCCATCTTTATAATATGTTCTTGTAACAACTGTTTCTCCTTCTCCTATAATATCCGTTGTTTCTTTATAGAAGTTGTTTGAGCTTAAACTGTTTTCTGCTTTATTTGATATGTTACATATTGTAATAAGTTGATATAAGTAAATTCCTAATAATATTAGTAAAATGATTCCTAATGCTATTAATATTGATTTTATTCTTGACTTTCTTCTTATCTTTTTTAAATAGTCAATTTCTTTTTTTTGATTATTTTCATTTTCTTTGATGTCTTTTCTTATATCTTCTAGTTTTTTTCTGCACTTTTCACATTCTGACAAGTGTTTTTCAACTAATTTTTTTGATTCTGCATTTAATACTCCATCTACATATCCTAATAATAGGTCTTGTACTATTTCACACTCAGTTTTTCTTTCCATTTTTATTTACCTCCCTTATTTTTTGCTTAGCACGATAAAATGTAACTCTTGCCCAATTAGGTGTTTTTCCTAATATTTCGCCTATCTCAATAAAATTCAAGTTTCCTACCATTCTTAGATACATTACTTCTTTTGATTGTTCGTCTAGTTTTTGCATGTCTTTAAATAGTTTTAGTTTTTCTTCTTTTTCACAAATTATATCTTCTGTTGTTTGAGCTTCTTCTATTTCTTCGTTTAAATCATTTATTGATATGTTTTTATTCTTTTTGCTCTTTTTTAGTTCTTTATACCATAGATGTTTTGCAATTTGACATAGCCATACTGATATTTTGCAGTCTCCTCTAAATTTATTGATTTGTTTTATTGCTATTGCAAAAGTTTCTTGTGTTAGGTCTTCTGCGATTTCTTCTTTACCTGTTAAGCAGAATAGGTATTTGTATACTGTGTTTGAATATTGTTTATATACTTCTTCTATATTCTGCATAACTTTACCTCCTTCTATTTTATAAGAGAGTTTTTTATTCATTTTATTACAATTTTTTTGAAATTTGTTTAAAAAAAGACAAATCTATATTTAGAATTGTCTTTTTTCTTATATTTTGTTTTATTCTATTTCATTGCTTCTTCTACTGCAACAGCTACTGCAACTGATGCTCCAACCATTGGGTTGTTACCCATACCGATTAATCCCATCATTTCAACATGAGCTGGTACTGATGAAGAACCTGCAAATTGTGCATCTGAGTGCATTCTTCCCATAGTATCTGTCATACCATATGAAGCTGGTCCAGCTGCCATATTGTCTGGGTGTAGAGTTCTTCCTGTTCCTCCACCTGATGCAACTGAGAAGTATTTTTTACCTTCTGCTAATCTTTCTTTTTTGTATGTTCCTGCTACTGGGTGTTGGAATCTTGTTGGGTTTGTTGAGTTACCTGTGATAGATACATCAACATCTTCCATCCACATGATAGCTACACCTTCTCTAACATCATTTGCTCCATAGCATCTAACTTTTGCTCTTTCTCCGTCTGAGTATGGTATTTCTTCTACAACTTTTACTTTTCCTGTAAAGAAATCAAATTCTGTTTTTACATATGTAAATCCATTAATTCTTGAAATTACTTGTGCAGCATCTTTTCCTAATCCATTTAATATAACTCTTAATGGTTCTTTTCTTACTTTGTTTGCTGATTTTGCAATTCCGATTGCTCCTTCAGCTGCTGCGAAACTTTCATGTCCTGCTAAGAATGCAAAACATTTTGTGTCTTCTGATAATAGCATTGATGCTAGGTTTCCATGTCCTAATCCAACTTTTCTATCATCTGCAACTGAACCTGGTATACAAAATGCTTGTAATCCTTCTCCTATTGCTTTTGCTGCTTCGTGAGCTTTTGTACATCCTTTTTTAATTGCTATTGCAGCTCCTAGTGTATATGCCCATGCTGCATTTTCAAAACATATTGGTTGTACTCCTTTTACTATTTCATATGGATTAAATCCTTTATCTGTACATATTTTTAATGCATCTTCAAAATCTTTTATTCCGTATTTTTCCATTACTGGTTTTATTTGGTCTATTCTTCTTTCATAACTTTCAAATGTTACTGCCATTTTTATTCCTCCTTATTAACATTTCTTACCATGTTTATATGGTCTTTTATTTATCTCAATATGATTATTCTTGTCTTGGGTCAATTTTCTTAACTGCTTCATCAAATCTACCATATGTACCAGAAGCTTTTTCAATTGCTTCCATTGGATTCATACCTTTTTTGATATTGTCCATCATTTTTCCCATATGAACATATTTATATCCAATAATTTGGTCATCTTTGTCTAATCCAAGTTCTACTATGTATCCTTCTGTTAATTGTAAATATCTTGGTCCTTTTAATGTACTTGAATAAATTGTTCCAACTTGTGATGTATGTCCTTTTCCTAAATCTTCAAGTCCTGCTCCTACTGGAAGTCCTCCTTCTGAGAAAGCTGTTTGTGTTCTTCCATATACTATTTGTAAGAATAATTCTCTCATTGCTGTATTAATAGCATCACATACTAAGTCTGTGTTTAATGCTTCTAATATTGTTTTTCCTGTTAAAATTTCTCCTGCCATGGCAGCTGAATGTGTCATTCCTGAACATCCTATTGTTTCAATTAATGCTTCTTGGATAACTCCATCTTTAACATTTAAAGTTAATTTACATGCTCCTTGTTGTGGTGCACACCATCCAATACCATGTGTTAATCCTGATATATCTTTTATTTCTTTTGCTTTTACCCATTTTCCTTCTTCTGGAATTGGCGCTGGTCCATGATTAACTCCTTTTGCGACTGTACACATTTCTTCTAATTCCTTTGAATAAATCATCTTTTTTTGCTCCTTTCATTGTTTCATTTTATTGTATTTTTTACTTTAGATAAAATTGAATTTAATCTTTTATTATCTAAATTTAATAACAATTTTAAATTTTACTTTACAAGTAAATTTAAGAGGTGAATTTTATAATGTTTTTGTTTTATATCAAACATTGTTTAAAGGTCCGTCCCTAAATCCCTGTTTTTAGGGATTTTTAGGACCGTCCCCTAATCCCCTTTTTCTAGTATTTGGTTTTTACTTGTTTTTTTGTTTTTTGTTGAAACATATTCTACATTTTGTGTTGGTTCCATATCTTCATATTCGTCTTTGCTGTATCCAATTCTGTTTTCAATGTCTTGTATATATATTCCTGATTCATAGTGTTCTTTTCTAGTTAATGTTTTTGGTCCTATCATATATCTTTTTAATATTTCTTTGTCTTCTTTGCTCACTTGGTCTGGTCCTATTTTTAAGTTTTCATATCTCCATATTACATGTCTTTCATAACTATTAAAGTCACTATTAGCAAGGTCTGTATAATCATATTCTACTTTGAATTGGATTCCATGAATTGTCATGGTTAGATTTGTCCATAATTCTTCTCTTTCAGACCTTTTAAATTCGTTTCTTAGTTCTTTTATTTTGTTAAATAATATAGAAACTAATGTTACATATTGATTTTCGTCTAAATTGAATTTAGCTGGTATTTCATAGACATTTACTGGCTTCTTCTTTAATATTCCTTTTGGAATATAATAGAAGAATAGTTCTCCTGTTTTTCCATCTTTATCTGGCTTGTCTAATACTGAACTATATAGGTACAAATCTTCCCATTTTTCTGGAATCATATAAAATAATTTTCTTTGTATATCTTCATATATTTCTTTTATCTTTCTTGTGTGATTTAACATATCCCTTTTATTCCTTATCTAATAAACTTTCTCCAGTCATTTCTTCTGGTTTTTCTAAATTCATTAAATCAAGCATTGTTGGTGCTAAATCTGCTAGTTTTCCACCTGATTTTAATTTTAAATCTTTATTTGGTGTTACTAATATTATTGGTACTGGGTTTGTTGTATGTGCAGTATGTGGCTCTCCTGTTTTATAATCTATCATTTGTTCTGCATTTCCATGGTCTGCTGTTATGATTAGATTTCCTTGTTTTTCTTCTACTAGGCTAACTACTTTTCCTACACATTCATCAACTGCTTCAACTGCTTTTATTGCTGCTTCTAAGCTTCCTGTATGTCCTACCATGTCTGTATTTGCATAATTTAATATTATACTATCATATTTATCTGATTTGATTGCTTCTAATACTTTATCTGTTACTTCATATGCACTCATTTCTGGTTTTTGGTCATATGTTTCTACTTTTG
>CAMLUO010000064.1 GCA_946487895.1 uncultured Clostridium sp. | reverse complement strand
GCTCTGTGGAATAGTTCTAAACATTTTACTCTACCAATATGAAACATTTTGCAAATATCTTTTGTAGTATAAATAACTGGCATTGGCTTTTCTTTAATTGTTTCTTCTTTCATTGGCATTCCTCCTTTCGTTGTATAAAATTACATTTTGTAAAAATTACTAACTATTGACTTTATTATTCAAAAAATATATAATATAGATATAGGTTAAAGACACAGAATATATTTTGTTGAAATAGTTTAGCAACTTATCGATTACAATGTTATAATATATTATTGTAAAAGTCAATAAGTTTTATTAAATTTTCTAAATTTTTTTGAGGTGTGAAAATGATAAAAGAAGAAAAAATTGAATTTACTGCTAGATGGTGCAAATACAGTAAATATAATATAGAAAAAAAAGAGGATAAATTTTACATAGTTGCAGATAAAAATGCAATACCTAGTACATACGATCCATTTGAAATAAGAAATCAGATTCTAAAAGATTTATTAGTAATAGGAAAAGAATCAGTTGGAAATAATATCTTCAAATTAGGGGATAAGAAAATAACTATAGAAGCACAAAGCAAGATGGAAGAATTTCAAAAATTAGTATTAGAATTTGTTAGCAATTATGGGTTACTTGGTAATTTTAGATATTTACCAGAAAATTATGATTTTATGGATAATGGAGATATTCCTGTAAATTTAGGATATAATACTTCTATTAGTGCATTGGAATTTGAAAAAGAATATTTTTGGAAAGATTCAAAAATTGATTGGTCAAAAACAATGAAATCTAATGATTATCATCGAAATACAGGACTTGATGATTATTTTAAACAAACTGAAGGAGATAGACTAGATGATATAATATTTTCAAAAAACTATGCAGAAACAATTTCAGAAATAATTGATTTTGCAACTACGATTTATAATATTAAACTTCTAATTTGTGCATATTTGTATGATGATGTTTCAGATGATATAAAAGAAGTATATCAAAATAGTATTACTTCTCATAGCTTGAAAAAATGCAATATTTCCTATTGTATAGAAAATGGACAAATAAAATTTAAGTGGAATTTTATGTCTTTAAGTGAAATCATTGAAACTATTTTATTATTAAACGAAACATCTGGAAGAACAGAAGTTAAATTATGTAAGCATTGTGGCAAACCATTTGTTGCAAAGAATATCAAAGCTGAATATGATACTATCCAATGCCGAAATAAAGAAAATATAAATAAAAGTAGACAGAAGAAAAATAATTTTATTAGGTAAAAAATATAATAAATTATATTTGTTAGGAGCGAGAAATTATGCGTAATGATGAAACTAATCGTATAGAAAATAAAGAAATGCTTAATGATGACTTTGAGCAAGAAGTGATAGCTTTTCTTAATTACAAAGAAGGTGGAATTATTTATGTTGGCATTAGAAAAAACGGACAAGTAATTGGGGTAAATGATATTGACCAAACACAGTTGCAAATAAAGGATAGAATAAAGAATAATATTCAACCTTCTACTTTAGGATTGTTTGATGTAGTAGTAGAGACTATAGATAACAAACAAGTAATTAAAGTTGTTATATCAAGTGGAACAGAAAAGCCATATTATTTAAGAAAAAAAGGAAGAACTCCTGAAGGTTGTTATATAAGAGTTGGTAGTAGCAAAGAAAGAATGACTTTTGATATGATAGATAATATGTATGCACGAAGAGTAAAAAATACACTAAAAGAAATAGCATCTCCAAGACAAGAATTAACTTTTAATCAATTAAAAATATACTATGAAGAACACGGACTAAATTTAAACGACAACTTTTTACAAAATCTTGATTTATTAACAAGTGAAGGTAAATATAATTACGATGCTTTTTTGCTAGCTGATGAAAATAATGTTTCCTTAAAAGTCGTTAAATATTTGGGAACAGATAAAATGGACTTAATTGAAAATCAAGAATATGGTTACCGTTGTTTAATTACAGCAACTAACAGAATATTGGATAAACTTGATGCAGAGAATACAGTTTATGCTAAAATAGAATATAAAGGAAGAAAAGAACAAGAAATGATAGATAGTTCAGCTTTAAAAGAGGCTGTTATCAATGCTATAGTTCACAATGACTATTCTTATGGGAATTCTCCAATTATAGAACTATATTCTGATAGAATTGAAATAACTTCTGCTGGAGGATTGCCTCAAGAATTATCTAAAGATGATTTCTTTAAAGGAGTTACTGCCCCAAGAAATAAAGAATTAATAAGAGTATTTAAAGATGTTGATTTGATAGAAAATATTGGCTCAGGTATTTTAAGAATTTTAAAAGCTTATGATAAAAATTCATTTATATTTATGGATAATTTTTTAAGAGTATCCTTCAAATATAAGAAAAATCCATTTGAATATGACCAAAAAGATAACCAAGAAATTGACCAAAAAGATTTAAATTTAATTCAAAAGAAGATACTTGCTTTAATCCAAAAAAATGAAAGTATCACACAAAATGAAATGGCTAAAATTTTAGAAGTAAACAGAGAAAAAATAAAGTATAATATTGCAATCTTAAAAGATATGAAGATAATAGAAAGAGAAGGTTCTTATAAAACAGGAAAATGGAAAATTTTAGAATAATTTTATTGGTAAAAATTTGACCAATAAATTGACCAATATTTGCACTTTTAACTAAAATATGCTATACTTGAATTAGATTTGATATAAACTAGGAGATGATTATATGTTTAGTTTAGATGAAATAAAAAGTATAAGAAAACAATACGTATTAAGAGATTTTAAAACCCTTGAAGCTAGAAAAAAAGACGGAACTATTACATTACCAGAAAATTTATCAGATGAAGAAAAAATGAAAATAGTATCAGCTATCTTCTTATATAGAAAAATCAAAGATGTTCAATCAAATGCATTTCAAGGTAAAAAATCTGAAGAAGAAATATTAGATGAAATACAATCCAATTTCCCTCAACAAGCATTATCTACTAAACCCAAATCTGTTTCGGGATTTGTTCTGATAGCAGGGAGACCAATAGATGTTATAATGAGTGATTTAGCTAAACCGAATGGTGATATGAATTATATGGCTGAAACATATCTTCAATATACATTAGCTAAACATGGGAAACATGCAACAAACATTCAAAGAAGTATTGATGGTGGGCAAGTCTTTACTATCTCATATGATATTGAAGAATTAAAAAAAGAGAATAATTTTAAAAAGCAATTAGATCCAACCAATCCTATGTATACTCAAATACAGAAAAAAATATCTTTAACTTCAGAACAATTAGCGCATAGAAAAGAAATAGTAGAAAGACTAATAGCAGATTATAAAAAAATGGAACATGATGAATGGTACGAAAGTAGAGCACAAAAAGAAGACACTGATATGCAACGAATTGCTAATGTTGTAAATAGAAATGAAATAATTAATTCATCAATAAAAGGTCCAGGATTATTTAGACTTTTAATTGCAGCACAAAATTTAAGTCTTGATGGTGAACAAAACTTTTTAGAAGAAATGTTAAAACAACCAGCTGTTAATGATGCTTTACTTGAGTTAAAGAAGTCTGGACAAGTTCATACTATACATACCCAGGCACAAGAAAATGAGAAAAATGGAAGAGTAAATACTGATGGATTGCTAGAGAGTCATTCTTTAACACATGGAGAAATGAACATTAGAGTGGCTAATCAATTTATTAGTGAACACCCAAATGCAGTATCAGTAGCCAAAAAAAAATTAAACGAAAGAAATTCGTTTTTAATTAAATATGGAGATACAGCAACCATGAGAGAAGCTAGACTGGTTGAAGTTGTTGCAAGGACTCAAGGAAAATCTATTACTAGAACGACAGATGAAAATAAAAATAGAATATTGCAAGTAGATGATGGAAAGGAACAAACAAAATAAATATTTAAGATAGAGCCATATGTAGCTCTATCTTATTCTTTTCTTATCCTTATTTTTAGATATTTCTTTTTCAGCTTTTTCTTTGTTATCTTCAAATCTTTTCTGGATTATCCAATCTTCTTTTTCTCCTTTTTCAGCTTTGGAAATAATTCTTCTACAAGTTTGTATTGTAGAATTTAATCTATCTATATCCTTAGTTAACTTATCAATCTTTGCCTCGAGAATCATTTTATCAGCATTATTTTGACTTTGATTATATAATTTCATATAATCTTCTCTTTGAGCCTTTAAAGGCGAAATTCTTTCAAGATATTTACTTCTTAAATTTTGAGTGTCTGTTAATGAAGTCAAGCCATAGTCACTAATCATATTTAATTCATCACATAATTGATTAAATTTATTTATTTCCTTATAATATTCTGCTGTTCTTTCTTCATAATGTATTTTAGGAGGTAATTTTCCTAGAACATATAAATAATGCACATATAGTCTATAAAATGATGAAGTTTTTAATAGTTCAGAATTAATTTTTATACCTTCATATATTTTTATTCTATATATTTTATTTTCTTTAAACTGGTAGCTTCTGTAATAAATTCTATTTTTTATATTTTCAAAAGTATAATCTTCTCCAAAAGCTCTTGCAAGCCTTATATTCCTATTAAAATATGGAGTTGATATAGATATAGTACTATTAGTTCTCTTAATATAATAGCCTTTATAAGCTAATATATTGACAAAATCTTGATATTTCTTTGCCTCTTTAATTGCCTCATCAATATCAGCTTTTATAATTTCCATTTTTCCACTATTTCGATTATAATTATTGGTTCTACTTCTTATAATGTCATTTTCTTTATTAGCTTTATTACTTTCAATAACAGATAAACCATATTTTCTACATAGATCATCATTTACTTCTCTTAAGAAAGCTAGTTCTGCATTAGAATTATGATATTTAAGCCCATCTACGAAAGAAACCGAATTGAGTACGATATGGTTGTGGACATTTTCTTTATCTATATGGGTGCAAACTAAAACTTGATATTTATCGCCAAATAGGCTTTGGGCAAATTCTACCCCTATGCGATTACTTCGTTCAGGCGATACTTCTTTTCCAGCAAAAGATTGAATTATATGATAACCTAATCTGCCATCTTCTTTGTGAAAGTTCTTTTTTGTAAGCATCATTTGAAAATATGCTGTATCTGGCAAACAATTTATACCAGATACTAATATTCCTTTTTCTGTTTTATTTCCATTTTTAGCATAGTTTATTACAGCTTCTAGATTTTTATTTATAACCTTATATTTTGTAATAGCCATAACACGCCTCCTTATTTCTGTCTTGAATAAAGTTCTTTTTCAAACCTTAAAATAAAGTCAGACAATGTGCTAGATATATTACTATAATCATCATGCGAAACACTATATCTAGAATTAGCAATTCTTGCAATTTGATTTATATTATTTGCTATTCCATATAGCTCTCTTTGAAACTTTTTTATTTTTTCAGTTGGTTGTGCTTTTATTCTATAACCCTTTACTAAACTTCTTATAAATTCGGATTCACTTAATCCACATTCTTTTGATTTCTTTTTTAGTAAGTTATCTTCTTGCACATTTACCCATATTTGTTTTTTTATATTTCTCTTTCTCATATAAATTTGAGTTCCTTTCCTAAAAACTTTAAGGGGGTTGGGGAAGAAATTCCCCATTAATCAGTTTGGTATCAAAACTGACAAGTTGTGTTTATACGGGAGTATAAATGCGACGCTTGCTTTCAAAATACCGTCAGAGATATTTATACATAAATTATCTCATTACATACAATTTCTTCAGCACGATTTTTAATATTATTCATTTTTTGAACCCACTCTAATTGATTCTCAGCTTTTAATTTTTCATCAACATTTTCTTCTTTAGCGAATTCATTAATTAAAGCATTAACTTTTGTTCGTGCCTCTCCATTTGTCTTTACTAAATGCTCGTGTAATTTATTATTTAGTAGTAAATCTTGATACAAAACTCGCTTATACTCTTTTAAAAAGTTTAATCTTAATCTTCCATATTTGCCGATATTTTTTCCTTTTGTTTCTTCGCTTTCTTCTAACATTGCTATATTAGGCAAATAATAATCTTCATATTTTGTATATTCTAATTTCATTAAAATCACTCCATTTCTTTTAATTTTCAAAATTATAATTTGCATATAAAAAATCTAAATCATCATAATGCCTTTGCTCATAATTTTGATAGCTATTTTTCTTTCCTCTATTGTTATAATTATTATTGTTATAGTTTGGTCGTAAATTTTCCGTGTCGTGAGTCGTAGATTTTACGATTCTGGACTCGTAATTTTTACGAATCA
>CAMLUO010000063.1 GCA_946487895.1 uncultured Clostridium sp. | reverse complement strand
ATTATTGTAAATAGCTTTATTGAAACCTACCCACACAATTTAGAAAAGAACCAAAAATAAAGTTAAGGAGTTCTAGAATGAGCGATAAAATATCTAAAAAAGAAAAAGTATTTTCACTAACGCAAGAAGAAATTGATATAAATGCAATAAAAACACTATTAGATATATTTAATTTTAATATTCCAGAAGAACAACTACCATATATAAAGATAAATAGTTTGAAAAAGTGGAGAATATCATTTACAAATAATTTTACTAAAGAAGAAGGTATTGCATATTATACAAGTGAATGTCCTGCATATGCAGGTAATTGTAGATATAGTGGGGAAGATGAAAAATATTTAGGTCAAATAATAAAAAGCGAATCTGTAACAAAAGTGAATTGGTTTTACGTACAAGGAGATAGATATAGTTGTGATCCATTTGAAATGGAGCCTGTTTATGTTCCACCATATAAAAGAGAAAAAGTAGCTATTATAGAACAAGCTATATTTAGTGATAAGATTCCTGAAGGAGATTTTGTATTAAGTATACAAAAAGAATATCCTAAATCAAATAAAAGGGCAAATCTAGAAGTTGAAATCTATAAAGGGGATTTTAATGAAGTATATAAGAGACAATTTGGAGATGTTTTAGAAGCTAGCAATATGAGAGAAATTGTAAGAATGAAATATGGATTAAACAAAGATTATAATTATTACGAAACAGGTTCTATAGTAAATAAAGGAGATTTAAATGAAACAAGATATTTATATGGAAGAAATATGACATCTTTAACTGATTACCAATACAAAGAAAATGCTCTTGTAGATAATAGATTAGTATATGGAGTTGATCATTATAATAATAATGGGCCAACATATCATGGTGTTATTTCTGAGGATGGTAGTAATCAATTTAAATATATACAACCAATGGGAATGATGACATTAGCTGAACCTCTACAAACATTAGAAAATGCAGAAGAAAAACCAATCTCAAAAATATATTTTCAAGGACGAGATAAAATCAGAGGTACAAAAACTTTAAGTATCATAAAGGATAAAGAAAAAGTCAAAATTACAAGAAATCAAATGCAATATGATAAAACAGGAGATTTCAGAAAAAGAATAGGATATGAACTAATTGGAGTTGATGAAGTTCCTTCAATATCAGATGGAGCAATAACAACAGAAGAAATACAAAATGCTATCAATAGATTACATCAAAATAATCCAGAAGATGAGTTTGTAGAAGCAATATGCAATGAATTAGAAATATTTATAGAAAGAAAAAATGAACGTAAGGAACTTTCAAAAAAAGCAATTCAAGTTACAGATATATGTAATCCAAATTCGACCATACATTTTGATATTGAAGTTATAATAGATATGATATTAAAACAAGGAGTAGGATATTCAATATCAAGTATAATAAATAATTATTCAACTATGTTTAGAAATAACAGACAATCAATAATTAATTGTAATAGAGAGAGAGAGAATAAAAAAATTAAGTAAAATTTAAGATAAAATAAAAATTAGATTAATAAATTATTGATATATTTACAGTATAGAAAAACTCTATACTGTTTTTTTATACAAAATTACAAAAATGTGCAAACGTATAAATAAAGAGGGTGTTAAAAATGAAAAAAAACAAACTAAACGAAATCAATAAAATATTTCTAATTTTTATGATAGGAAGCATAATAGGATATATAGTAGAAATGATAGTAGCACTAGTACAAGAAGGGCATCTAGAATCAAGGCAAGGAGTAATATATGGACCATTTACGCCAATATATGGAGTGGGAATTGTAATATATTACCTAGCATTTCAAAAAATAAAAACAAGAGATAAAAAGAAAATATTTCTAATATCAATGATATTAGGAGGAACAGTAGAATATCTATTTTCATTTCTACAAGAAAAAATATTTGGAACAGTATCATGGGACTATTCAAATTGGATATTAAACATCAATGGAAGAACAACATTAATACATTGCACATATTGGGGAGTTGCAGGATTATTATATATGTCACTTATAGAGCCAATAATACCAAAAATAGAAGAAATGATACAAAAAAATGGAGTAAAAATAGTATCAGCTGGAGTTGCAGTACTAATGATATTTAATATAACAATATCATCTATGGCAGCATTAAGACAAAAAGAAAGAAAATATAACATACAAGCAACAAGTCAAATAGATATATTTTTAGATAAAAATTATCCAGACGAATATATGAATAAAATATTTGCAAATAAAATAGAAAGGTAGCTTATATTTTTATAGCTACCAATAATTCATTGTCTTTTACTATTTGATGTTTCTCATTATATTCATACTCTTGACCAGTAAAATAAACATTATAACCAATATTTTTTAAACGTATAGCAGATAAATTTAAAAACTCATTTGTATCTGCTTGAGAAAGGTCAAGTTTAATTCTCAATTCATAAAAAGTTAATAAAATAAAATCACTATTTTCATCAAGTTTATGATTTAAATAACTATCTACTGTTCTTAAATCCATTTTGACACACTCCATTCATACGCAATATATTAACACAAAAAAGATGAATTTTCAATCACTAAATAAAATTATTGGCAAATTTTGGACAAATTTGATTGGCGGAAATAAATAAAATTAATCAGACAGTAATAATTTATGTAAATTTACGAAAAATATTGACAAAACCGCTACAAAATAATAAAATAATAGTATTGGAGAATAAAAAAGGGGTGATGGATTTGCTAAAAATATATAATACTGATATCGAAACAGATAAAACAGAAGAAATAAAAGAATTTAAAAAAGGGAGCTGGATTAACTTAGTAAATCCGTCCGAGAACGAAATAAAAAAAGTATGTGAAAACATAAACATACAAGAAGACTTCATAAGAGATGCATTAGACTATGAAGAAAAAGCCAGAATTGACCAAGAAGAAGATGACAATACAATATTATTTGTAGTCGATGTACCAATAGTTGAAAAAAGTGATGATAATGATATATACACAACAATGCCTTTAGGAATGATAGTAGTAAGAGATGATTTCTTTGTGACAGTTAGTCTAAAGAAAAATAAAATAATTGATGATTTCGAAAAAAAGAAAATAAAAAATTTTCAAACATACAAAAAAACAAGATTTATATTTCAAATACTATACTTAAATTCATCATATTACTTAGATTACCTAAAGAAAATTAACAAAGAAACAGAAATAGCAGAATACATATTAAAAAATTCTATGAAAAATAAAGAACTTTTAAAATTATTAAGTTTAGAAAAAGGTCTAGTATATTTTACAACATCATTAAAATCAAATGAACTTGTCATGGAAAAAACCATGAGAGGTAAAATTGTAAAATTATATGAAGAAGATGAAGAAATACTAGAAGATGCCATAATAGAAAATAGACAGGCGATAGAAATGGCACAAATATATAGAGACATTCTAAATGGAACAATGGATGCATATGCATCAATAATATCAAATAACCTAAATGGAGTAATGAAATTTTTAACCTCAATAACAATTATATTAGCAGTACCAACAATGATTTCAAGCTTCTGGGGAATGAATGTAGAACTGCCATTTCAACACAATAGCATAGGATTTGTAATAATGATATTTATTGCAGTAATTAGTACACTATTAGTAACCTGGTGGCTAAATAAAAAAGACATGTTAAGATAATGTCTCATTGGGGACGTTTCTTAATGAGACATTTTGTCCATTTTGGGACACATCTAGAATATAAACACATAAAACAAAAGTCGAAACCACAAATTTCGACTTTTTATACTATTCTATAATTTCCTTAATATTTTCTAATTCATCTTTTAAAAGATTATATGTACTGCTACTAATTGAAGTATCAACGCCATTTTCATAATCAGAAATAGATTTTTCAATATCCAACAGTTTCATCTTCCTAATACTCGAATTTGAATTTTTATACATATAAATAGGAACATAATCAACCTTATCAATAGAAATTTTGCCATCCGCATTTTTTGTAATGTCTAAATTTAAAATAATTGAATTTCTAGTATTTTCAGAATTTTGGTCACAAATAAAATTTCCTAAAGCATAAACCACAAAGCAATCTTTCACAGTTCCATCAGCTAAAGTAACAGACCTTTTTTCCATAGGTTGTAAAACATGAGGATGATTTCCCAAAATAATATCAACACCATTTTCAAACAAGAAATCCGCTAAATCCTCTTGCTCATCATTTGGTGTAGTTTGATATTCAATTCCCCAATGCATACAACTAATTATTACATCTGCATTTTGAGATTTTGCATTTTCAATATCTTTTTTAATTAAATCTTTATCAATCAAATTAACACAAAATTCTTTATCAGAAGGTACGGGAATTCCATTAGTTCCATAAGTATAACTAAGAATAGCAACCTTAACACCGTTAACATCTTTGATTAAAACAGAATCTCTATCTTCCTGAGTCCTATAAGTACCGCTATGGGAAATATTTGCATCATCTAACACGTCAAGAGTATTAGATAAACCTGAAAAACCTTTATCTAAAGCATGATTTCCAGCAGTAGACAAAACATCAAGTCCCATTTCAGATAAGTCATATGCCAATTGTTCAGGAGAGTTAAAAGTAGGATAATTGCTATAACCTCTATCTTTACCAGCAAAAGTAGTTTCTAAACTGCCAATTGAAATATCAGCAGACTGGATATAAGTTTCAATATCTTCAAAAACATATGAAAAGTCATATGAATCAGTACTACTATTATATGCATCCATATATTGTGTATTATGACACATAACATCACCAATTGCAGCTAAAGAAAAAGTTATTGGTTCTTGCTTAATTTCACTATCAGAATTAATATTATTAGTAGAATTTTCTGCTATGCGCGAATCAGCAGATAAATTACTACTTGCAACATCAACAGTTTTATCAGGCACGACGAATTTTATTAAACAAAAAATAAAAGCTAAAATTATAATTAATAAAAATATTCTATCATATAAAATTTTTGATTTTTTATTATATTCACTATTTTTCCTCAAATTATTATTTCTCATAAAACACCCCCATTTCAAATTATCATAAAAAACTAAAAATAGCAACAAATATAGTAAAAATGAATAAAATTCATAAAAATGAAAATAATATATAAAAAGGAGGACGCAATGAAAGTAATTGATAAAATCGCTTTAGTTCTAATCATAATAGGTGCTATAAACTGGGGATTAATAGGAATATTCAATTTTGACCTAGTAGCTGCAATTTTTGGAGAAATGAGTATTATTTCTAGAATTGTATATGGATTAGTTGGTGTTTCTGGTTTATGGGGAATAAAGCTATTATTTGATGACTAAAATTTTGGAAGATACTAAAAAATAAACTTAATTTTGAACTATATAAATTAATCAAAATTAAGTTTATTTTTTTGGTTAAGAAGTTTTCCAAATACTTGAAAAAACAAGCATTTTATTGTATAATACTAAAGATTTAAAACTGAAATAGAAAAATATACAAGAAGATGTGTCCCAAAAAGGACAAAAATGTCCAAACAGAAACGTCCCCAATGGGACAAAAGAAAGGAATGAAAAAAATGCTTAGTGCAAATGGAGTTACAATTAGATTTGGAAAAAGAGTGCTATTTGAAGATGTTAATATAAGATTCGGAAAAGGAAACTGTTATGGAATAATAGGAGCAAATGGTGCAGGAAAATCAACATTTCTAAAAGTTTTATCAGGAGAAATTGAACCTAGTAAAGGTGATGTTTCCATAGATAAAGGAGAAAGAATATCAGTATTAAAACAAGACCACTTTGCTTTTGAAGACTATTCAGTAATGGATACAGTAATTATGGGAAATAAAGAGCTATATGACATCATGAAGAAAAAAGAAGAAATATATGCAAAACCTGACTTTTCAGAAGAAGATGGAATGAAAGCAGCAAAACTAGAAGAGAGATTTGCAGAACTTGATGGTTGGAATGCTGAGTCTGATAGCGCAATTCTTTTAAATGACTTAGGAATAATACCAGAAAACCACTATAAATTAATGAAAGAAATAGACCCAAGAGAAAAAGTAAAAGTGTTACTTGCACAAAGTCTATTTGGAAATCCAGATGTACTACTTTTAGACGAACCTACAAACGACTTAGATATGAAGAGTATAAACTGGTTACAAGAATTTTTAATAAACTTTGAAAACACAGTAATTGTTGTATCACATGATAGATATTTCCTAAACAAAGTATGTACACATATAGCAGATGTTGACTTTGGAAAAATAAAAGTATATCCAGGAAACTATGACTTCTGGTATGAATCTAGCCAACTTGCATTAAAACAAGCAAGAGAACAAAACAAAAAGAAAGAAGAAAAAATTAAAGAATTACAAGACTTTATTGCAAGATTTAGTGCAAATGCTTCAAA
>CAMLUO010000062.1 GCA_946487895.1 uncultured Clostridium sp. | reverse complement strand
GTTTTATCAAATATATCTCCACAAAAAGATATTAATATGACTTTAATAGGAAATAAAATAATGCTCGAACTATTATATTAGAAAAACAGTTATTATAGAGTATTCAACAAAGGCAGATGATATGGCACAAATTTTTCTGGTTTAGACCAAATAATTAATGAAGTACAAGAGTAAAAATATGATGAATATAATAATTTATAGGAGAAATGAATAGAGAAATGGAACAATTAACTGATAAAGTAATTGTTGAAACAATAGGGCAAAATGATATAATGGGTTTTGTAATGGCTTTAGTTGTTATATTGTTTTTAGGTTTTTTCTGCATTTGTAGTCTATTATATTGGCAGAAATAAAGCAAAATAAAAGTTACTGCTGAACAATATAATAAAATGGAAGTAAATGAAGAAGTTTATGTGTTGTTTGTAAATGACCATGCAGATTATGTATGGAGGACAAAACAATATGAATATATAGGAGAAAAGTTAGAAAATTAAAAAAATATATATTAATAAATGTTAATGACTCTAACAAACTGAACAAAAACCTACAATTTATCGAGGAAATAAAAATTTTATTATATTAATTTTAGCCTGCCCAAAGTGGCAAAAAATATTTGAGCTTTTTAACAATGTGATATAATTTAAATAAATGAGAGGAGAAAACAAAAATGCTAATTCCACAAAAACTAAAAAAAGGAGATATAATTGGTGTAATAGCACCATCAAATCCAATAATAGATGAAAATATTGAAGAATTAGAGCGAGCTAGAAAAATTGTAGAAGATGCAGGTTTTAAAGTAAAATATTCAAAAAATCTTTTCTCTAATACTAATGGATATAGTGCTACTTCAAGAGAGAAGGCAGAAGATATAAATGAAATGTTTAGAGATAAAGATGTAAAAATGATATGGTGTGCAAAAGGTGGCCAAAACTCAAATTCAACTTTTGAATATTTAGATTATGAATTAATAAAGAGCAATCCTAAAATAATTTGTGGATATAGTGACATTACATCATTAACAAATATCATAACAGCTAAAACAGGACTTGTAACTTTTAGTGGAACTAACTTTAAAACAATTGCAACAGATGAAACAAATTATAGTTATAATGAAGTAATGAAAAGATTTGTAGATGGAAGTTTAGAGCTAGGCCTAGAAGAAGAAAAATATGAAACCTTAAAAGAAGGAGTTGCAGAAGGACAGTTAATAGGTGGAAATTTAAGTTTAACAAGAGGATTGGTTTCAGGAAAATATTCAATTGACTTTACAGATAAGATATTGTTTTTAGAAGAATTGGGATTTGAAACAATGCCATCACTTGCAAGCAATTTTCTATATTACATGAAACAAAATGGTGTATTTGATAAAATAAAAGGATTGTGGATTGGAAATTATGAACATGAAAGTGGAATATCTTTAGAAAAAGTAATATTAGATGTTTTAGAAGGTGAGTACGACTTTCCAATAATCAAGTCAAATAATTTCGGACATACAGAAACAAAAACGGTAATTCCAATTGGTACAAAAGCAAGAATAGATACAAAGAACGCAAGAAAAATTGAATTGATTGAAAAATGTGTTAATTAAGACAAGTTATAAAAGATACATGAGAAATCCAAGAAGATACAATGGAAGAAATTAAAGAAAGAGTAGAAAAAAGAAAAGGAGAAAATGGAAAATTGGAGATAGGAAAGTGGCGTCCCTTTTATGACCAAAAATGGTCAGTTCGAACCTGTCCCCAAAGTGACCAAAGTGAGCAAAATGTTTGAAACATGGAAAGAACTAGAAAATTCAATAATTAATTGTAATAAGTGTAAGTTGTATAAAGGAAGGCATAATATAGTTTTTGGGACTGGAAATAAGAATGCGGATTTGATGTTCATAGGAGAAGGTCCGGGAGCAGACGAGGATAGGTTGGGAGAACCTTTTGTAGGTCGTGCAGGACAACTTATGAATTTGGCATTTCAAATGGTCGGACTAAAGCGTGAGAAAGTGTATATTGCAAATATAGTAAAATGCAGGCCTCCTTCAAATAGAAATCCAGAACAAGATGAAGCAGACGCATGTATGAATTATCTAAGAAACCAAGTTATTTTAGTTAAACCTAAAATAATTGTTTTATTGCGGAAGTGTAGCTTTAAAAAACATATTAGGACATGAATATGGTATAACACAATCTAGGGGAAAATGGATTGAGAAAAAAGGAATTAAATATATGCCAACATGGCATCCTGCTGCACTTTTGAGAGATGAGACTAAGAAGATTGATTTTATAAAAGATTTAAAATTAGTTATTAATGAATATAAAAATTAGTTAATTGAGAAAGGAATGAAAAAAATGATATCAATAAATGAAGCAAAGGAGAAAGCAAATTATTGTTTAAATTGTAAAGTAAAACCATGTTCATTGAAAGGATGTCCATTGGGGAATAATATACCAGAATTTATTAAGCAAATAAAAGAAGAAAACTATTTTGAAGCATATAAGATATTGTCAGAAACAACAGTTTTACAAGGAGTATGTGGAAGAATTTGCCCACATAAAAAACAATGTCAAGGTTCATGTGTTAGAGGAATAAAAGGAGAACCAGTTGCAATTGGAGATTTAGAAGCATTTACATTTGATAAAGTAATAACAGAGCAAGGTCATAGTTTACTAGAATGTTATAAAAATGAAATGGCTGAAAACAAAGAAAAAAATGAGAAGTTATCTAATAAAAAAGTTGCAGTAATAGGTGGAGGACCAGCTGGATTAACTTGTAGTGCATTTCTAGCTAAATCTGGAGTTAAAGTAACAATATTTGAAAAATATGATTATTTAGGTGGATTATTAGTACATGGAATTCCTGAATTTAGACTTCCAAAGGAGATAGTAAAACAAACAGTAGATAATATCTTAGAGTTAGGAATTGAAGTGAAATATAATCAAAAATTAGGAAAAAATTTAAAACTAGAAGATTTAGAAAAAGAGTATGATGCAATTTTCTTAAGTATTGGTGCAAATGTATCTTCTAAAATGGGAATTGAAGGAGAAGATTTAGAAGGTGTATATGGTGGTAATGAATTATTAGAATATAATTTACATCCAGACTACAAAGATAAGAAAGTTGCAGTTGTAGGTGGCGGAAATGTTGCAATGGACTGTGCAAGGACAATAAATAAAATGGGAGCAAAAGAAGTAAAAGTAATCTATAGAAGAGCAAGAGAGCAAATGCCAGCAGAAGATAAAGAAGTAGAAGATGCAATTAATGAAGGTATTGAGTTCTTATTCCAAAATAACGTGGTTAAAGTTATTGGTGAAAACAAAGTTGAAAAAGTTGAATTAATAAAAACTGAATTAGTACAAAAAGAAGGTGAAACTAGATTAGTTCCAGTAAATATTGAAAATAGTAATTATATTGAAGATATTGACTATGTTATTATGGCTTTAGGTTCAAAACCAGAGGGATTTGTTTCTAATTTAGGTTTAGAGCTAAATAAATGGGGAAGTATATCAATAAATGAAAATTATCAAACTTCACATTCTAAAGTGTTCTCTGGTGGAGATTTAGCAGGAATAAAAGGAACTGTTGCTTGGGCAGCTAAATCTGGAAGAGAAGTGGCAAAAGAAATGGTAGAATTTTTAAAGAATTAAAAGTAAAAGAAAAATACAACTAAAAGCATAATTATATTTTAGTTGTATTTTTTATATTCTTTTTTATTAATACATTAATTATTTGAATTGTGTTCTTGAATTCCAATTTCTCCAAATAACAATTTTTTAATAGCAGCTATAAAACGTCTAAACATATTTTCCTTTTTAGAAATAACTTTAATAGCAGTTTCAATTTGTAAGGTTTCACCATTTTCAAGAGCATTATATTTCTCTTCAAGTTGTTCCATTTTTGAAACATAATAATCATTAAAAAATGTATAGCCTTCACTAGAGCCTAAATAATCTTTAAATGTATATAGTTTTCTTCTGTAACTTTCAACTTCTTCAAGATTAGTAATTTTATTAAAACTATTATCAAAATAGCTTGAAATAATCAAGTTTTGAGTCCTAAAGAAAATAAGAGAAATTTCGCTTTTTAATTCATCAATTTTCTTTAACATACCATCAACTTTTTTATTTCTATCATCTATATTTGCAATTTTATTATTTAATTTAATAATATCTTCTTCATGATATAAAATTTCATCAATTGCATTTTGAATAGCCATAAAAACTTTAGGTGAAGTAGCATCTGCAAAAGCCTGTTTAAAATTATCATTACTATTTAATGTGCTTTCAAATAAAACATCTTCACCAACTAAATATGCTAATTGATTTACCAAACAACACTCTAAAGGATAGTATGAAGGGCTGATTGTTTCAAAACTAATTCCAAAATATTTCACATATTCTTTAGGAATGCCATTTACTTTAGATGCCATTAATTGAACAGCTGCTTCGTTTAGTCCTAATCCATATATTTTAAATTCAGTATAATCACAAAGTCCCATTCTAATTAGATAATTTCTTTTGTCTTTTACTTCTTGTAAGTAATGAATACACTCATGAACAGCAAATTCTTCTAAGTCATCATCTGGAATATGTTCATTAAAATATATAGATGTATTTTTATAGAAATAATTTGCTTCTGCCATTCCTTCAGGCATTTTAGCTCTATACATATCTAAACGTGATAAACGTATAAAAAGTTCATTTTGGTTTAAATTATATTCAGGAAAAGTTTCGCATAATTTTGTTGCAATATTATTTGCAATAGAGTTGATTTGTAAAGTATCTAATTTTCTTATTACTTCTATTCCATCTTTTCTTAAATCTGTTTCTACACTCATATCGACAAAACTCCTTAATATATTCTCCCTTAAATTATACAATAAAAGTCGAAAAAAAAGAATGTCAAAAGTATTAAGTATTAGTTACAGTTTTGTTACAAGCTGCAGTTTAGAAATGAGGTAAATAATGAATTTGATGAGACAGTTCTTTTTGTATGTCTTTTTTGGCGACTTAAAGGCGTTATTAGACCATTTAGGTACAATATTTAGCATCTTATGTATGCAGATATTGTATCTTTTTTTGATTCGACTTATAATAAATGTAGTAGCTACAAAAAGGAGATGATAAAAAAGTGATTATAAATATGGTTGAAAATTCAAATATAAAAGAAACAAAAATTACAATAGAATGCAATAAGGTAGATAGCCAAATATTGAAAATAATTTCTTTAATTAAAAATTATGAAAGTAATGATAAAAAAATTATTGGAATATCAAAAGGAGAAACATATTGTATTGAACAAGATGATGTCCTATATTTTGAAACAGTAGATAGAAAGACTTTTTGCTATACAGCAAACGGAGAATACGAAATATCACTAAAACTATATGAAATAGAAGAAAAATATGAAAATACAGATTATATCAGAATTTCTAAATCAAGTATAGTAAATCTAAAAAAAATTAGGTCATTAAGACCAGACTTTGGAGGAAAAATATTAGCAACAATGGAAAGCAATGAAAAAATATACATATCAAGACAATATGTGCCTGTATTAAAGAAAAAATTAGGAATTGGAGGTAATTAGTTATGGAGAATATAAAGAAAATAATAAGTCAAATACCAAAATATACTGCATATTCTTTTTCAATGAGTATGGTAGTATTTATAGTAATAGGATTAATTGCAGAAGTAGAAGGAATATCAATAAGTATGTTAATACAATTATTAATAGTATGTATTATAGCAGCTATATTACAAATGATTGCATTTAGTGATATTTGTATAAAAAAATTAGCATATATAAAAAGGTTAGCATTATTTATGTTCTCATTTTTAGCAGTAATTACAGTTTTTGCAGTAAAATGCGGATGGTTTCCAGTAGAAAATATGGGAGCTTGGATTTTGTTTATAAGTATATTTATACTTTGTTTTATAGTAAGTGCAATATTATTCGAAATTCATTTTAGAATAACTGGTGATAAATATACTGGAATACTAAATGAGTATAAAAATAGGAAAAAATAAATATGAAAATAGAGCAGGTGATTCATTGATTATTACTTGCTCTTTTTTTGATAAACTGTATACAAAAAAGAAATATATGACCAAATAACCAATATTAGTTAACAACAGCTATTGAGAAGATGATAAAATTTTCCTTGTATACTATATTACAAAATGTAATATATATTTGACAAATTATAAAATATTTAATACAATTAAAAAGAAATGAGGTGATGTAGGATGAAAAATACAAAAATGAAGGCTGCAAGGGCAGAACTTGACCTTTCACAAGAAGAATTAGCAAAAATTGTAGGAGTTACAAGACAGACCATAAATATGATTGAGCTTGGAAATTATAATCCTACATTAAATTTGTGTATTTCGATTTGCAAAGCACTAAATAAAACTCTTAATGATTTATTTTGGAAAGAAGGAATGATATTGTAAAAAGTTACATGAAAATTAATGAAAAAGAACATTGAAAACTAAA
>CAMLUO010000061.1 GCA_946487895.1 uncultured Clostridium sp. | reverse complement strand
GTGCAAGGTCTATAAAAGGGAAAAATACGTTTAAGCACATTAGGAATTTTGATTTGAAGTTAAGCTTTTTAGAAGTTATGATTTTCACTCTTTTTAAAGCTTCTATCATACCTCTAGCCCATCTTTTTCTTTGATGTCCCAATTTCTTGAAGGTTTCAGGGACCTCTGTAAAGGCAATTGCATTTTTTGCAAAGTTAGTTTCATATCCTTTGCTCAACAATTCCCAAGTTAAAACAATATCTTCTCCTACGCAGTTTTGCCATCCTCCTACTTGTTTTAAAATCTCGGTTTTGTAAGCACTAAATGCACCTTGTGCAACTAAAGTAGAATTGTAGTTTCCTTGATATAGTTTTACACCAAATATTCCTAAAGTATAGTCCCATTCTTGTAGTTTTGTAATAAAACTTCTTTTATCATTTTTAGCAAATATACATCCAGCTACTGCTGCTGTTTTTTTGTTTGAATTTAATAATTTATGCATAATATTTCTAACTGCTAATGGATGAAGAACAGTGTCACTATCTACTGTAATGGTATATTCTGTTTTTACATGTTCTAATCCCTCATTCAATGCATATGCTTTTCCTTTATGCTCTGATTCTATTATTGTTATTTCTGGACCTAGTTTCATAGATTTTAATAGTTCTAATGAACCATCAGTTGAGCCATCATCTATTATATTAATATAGATTTTTCCACAATATTTTTGCTTTTTAATGGATTCTATTGTTTCTTTGATTGATTTTTTTGCATTATACATTGGTATTAATATTGTGACATCTTCTTCTTTTTTCTTATTTGTCTTCTTTTCTTTTTTATTCCACAATAGGTTAATTAGCATAAATATATAGATAAAGCCTGGTATCAATGCTATGAAGAGTACTAGATATATTGATAGAAAATATCCAAAATAACAAGCTATATCATTTATCCAACTAATATTAATAAAAATTGCACAAATCAAATACACAAATGATAGCATAGTTGATATTAAAAACATTGTTATCACCCCTATACTATCTTATGAAAGATGTAGAAAAATGATATTAAATGTAAAAACTTGTCAAAAAAAATATTGAATGAATATTATATATAAGAGGTGAATTAATTTGAAAAAAAGATTTTTGATTGTTATATTAGTTTTAGTTTTAATAATTGTGACAGTATTGGCTATTTTGCCTAAGACTAAAAAAAGTAATAATGCTAATGTAAAAATTCCAATATTACTTTATCACGATTTTGTAGCAACAGTTCCTGATAGTGACCCAGATAATTTTAACTATATTAATACTCCTCAAAGTTTTGAGGAAAATATTAAGGTTCTCTTAGAAAATGGTTATACTTTTATTTCTTTTCAAGAATTAAATGATGCAATTAATGGAAAAATGTCTCTGCCTGAAAAGCCTATCTTAATTAATTTTGATGATGGGTATTATAGCAATTATGAATATGTTTTTCCTATCTTGCAAAAATATAATGTGAAGGCCTCTATTTTCGTTGTTACTGATAAAATAGGAAAAGAAATTGATGGAAAAAGATATTTAAGCTGGGAGCAATGTAAAGAAATGCAAGACAGCGGACTTGTAGATATTTTTAGTCATAGTAAAAGACATGTGTTTTATGATAAACTTCCTGTTAGAATGATTCGTGATGATGTAATTGAATCTTATAAAATTATAGAAGAAAATTTAGGAAGTAAAGCTTTGAAAGTGTTTGCTTACCCTTATGGTGCATATACTAAAGAAACGGTGTGGACTTTAAAGTTAAATGGTATTGATATGCAAGTGTATGATTTAGGAATGAACTATTCTAATGATTTTAATGCTGATTATATAAAAAGAATCAATATTCCTTGCGAGATGACAGGAACTGAAATTATTGAGGAAATAAATAGTACGAATTAGTAACTAAATTTCATAGTATTTTCAATATAAAAACCTTAGAAATGTCTAAGGTTTTTTTGGAGCCGTCGTCGTAGTTATCTACAACTTTTTCTCTCAACAATTGATACAAATATCAATCAATTTATTAAAGTATATCATATTTTAGATAAATTGCAATAAAGTTATAACAAAATTTATAAAAGACTTTTTATAGAAGCTTCTTATTTTCTAATTTTATATCAATATTTATAATAATCGTAGAAATTATTGATAATATAAATATTACATAAAAAACACTTTCTCCAATAAATTTTGCTATAAAAGCTAATAATGCAAATATAAAAACCTCTGTAAAGCACAGACTCATTTGCCCAACAGCTGATAACAATTCATTATCTTCTTTTGATTCCTTAATAATATTTTGAATAGATGTCTGTATTGAAGTTTCATATACTTTTTCAAAATTATCACTTAGAGTTTTATTAAAAGAAATTAGTATTTTATTTTTCACAAATAGATAAACTGCTGTTATTAGTACTCTTATTGTAGAAACTAAGTTGTTTGATTTTTTTAAATCTTTATCAGTAAATTTTCCTATTAAAGTAATAGTTATAATTTGAAATAGCAAAGATACAATAATTACTGTTGAAAATGCAACAAAATCTTGCAATATTATGTATAAATACATTGGTACAAAAAGTCTTTCTATTATATGATTAGTTCTCAATGCATAAATTACTTTGTATTTGCTTTTGCTATGTATTAAATATTTTATACTTGCTTTAAATGTATTTGTTTTATTTTCTGGTTTATAATCAATTTTTATAGTAGCAACATATTGTAATAAAAAGAAAATAATAATTATACTAAATAAAATTAAATTATTATCACTTATTACTCCCCATGCAACTAAACAACTTGCTAAAACTGTTCCTAATATTTTTGAAATAAAATAGAAACTATTAAACCTTCCTCTATGCTCATTTTCTACATATCTACTAGATAATGCATCTGAAGATGGGTTAGATAGTCCCATACATCCCATTGCAATTATAAATATTATAATATTACTATATATACTTTCGCTATTTAGCATAAAATATGAATTTATTATGCTAAATATATTTGAAATTAATATACATTTTGCTATTCCTATTTTGTGTGATACTGTTACAAAAAAAGGAGTTATGAATCCTGTTATTAAAAATCTAAGTCCATAAATTAGTAATATCAAGTAAATAGGTATTCCTGCTTTATAAAGCATGACTGTTCCAAATGTTTCGCTTAAAGCATTTGCAAAATTATAAAAAAATATGCTTAAATACATATATTTGTACTCTTTTTTATAAAAATATTCTTTCATTTACTGCTCCTAAAATTATTTTTCTAATTTTATCATAAAAAATCCCACCCGTAAAGTAATTGTTACTTCTTTACGAATGGAACTTTTTCAAATGGATATTTACTGGTCTCTGTACAATTTGAATTTGTTGCCCATTATCACATCATCTTTAATGTATACTGGCTCTACCACACCAAATTCTCCAAAATTTCTTGCAGCTAGCATTGTTCCTACAATTATAACTCCGTCGTAAGGATGGCACTTATTTATCATTGATATAATATCAAAAACTGAGTTACCAACAGTTTTGCATACATCCTCATAGACACACTTACGCACTTCCCATTCATCAATTTTAAGATTGATGAATATAGAGCCGTCAAAAATTTTTTTAGGATCTGCGTGCAATTCCTCAGCCTTTTCTTCGTACACCTTTGGAAGTTTCCCTTTTGGTAATACACTTGATGGAATTTCTACAATTGTTCCATCTTTTTCCTTCATCCGAAGAATATGATCCGTAGCATTCACAATGGTTAAATCATTCTGTGAATAATAGGTACAAAACTCTACGATGTTAAATAACATAAAATCTACCTCCATTTTTGTTTCATTGACATATTTTTGCCAATAATTAATTTATTTGTGCATATTTACAACTACTTATATTTTATCACATTTACATAAAATTGTCAAAATTGTAATTTTTATCTCATATTTCAACACTATTAAATAAATATAAAACAATTTTATTTCTTTCAGTTTGTTCCATTTCCATTATTTTAGCCATTGTAAACATTACAATTTTATATTTAGCAAAATTTATTAAAGTAGTTCTATATTCTTCATCAATTTTTTTAGCATAGTGTCAAACTTATCATACATTTCAGTTTTGTTATATAAAATATTAGCCCAATCACTTGTAGTTAAGCATATTCCTAGTCTTAATTTATTTTTTATATCCATATCTTTAATTATATTTATTACATTTTCAACCTTATTTTCTTCCATAGTTTCAGCTCCTTTATTTTAATTCAAAATTATCTTTCTTCTTATTTTTAAATTTTTCTATATCTTCTTTTGGCTTTACTTTTCTAGCAATGTTATTTGCAATTTCATTTTCATCATCTGTAAATATACCATTTTTATATAAATCATCACTTACAATTTTATAGTTATTATCTTTATCATAGCAAATTCTTTTATGAAAATGGCTCATAATACTATGCCAAAATCCTTTAAATTTCTGTAATTCCTGTTTTAACTTTTCCTTTTCAGTTTGTAATTTGCCAATAATCCTATCTTTAGTTGTTAATTCACTTTTTAAATTACTTATTTCATCATCTTTTAGCTCCATTTGATATTTTAGAGAATTATTTTCTCTTATTACATCACTATAACTATTTTCAAAGTCCTCAATTAAAATATTTAGGTCATTTACATTACGAATTGATTTAGTAGTATCTTTTACATCTTCAGCATAATTTTTGATTATTTCTATATCCTCGTTTGAAATAACCTTATTGTTTTTATTGAATGTAGTAGGCTTTAAATTATCTAATATATTGTTTATTTCTTTAGAAGTTGTATCAAGTTTTTTAGTCTTTTCATTAGTATTTGCAAGTCTTTTATTATATTTTTCATATTGTTTCTTCAAAGCTTTATAATCATTCATATCTTTAACATTAATATCACGATTTCTACCTTTTTGCTTTTTCTTAATTACAGAAGTTTTACCATAAGTTTTGTTGTATGAATTTATGCAACTGACTCTCATTTTATCTTGTAACATTGTTAAAGACTCTTTTGTAAATATTTTGGATTTTGCAACTTGCTTTTTCATTCCTTTTTTACAATTTTCTTTTACAGGAACACCAACAATATGAAGATGAGGAGATTTTGATTGTTCTTCAAAATGCACTACTGCATTTGCTATTTTAAATTCTGGCATAAGTTTAGTAAATTCAACTATTTGTTCTTTATATACATCAGTCATTTTCTTTCTATGATCTAATTCTTTATCTTGCCAAAATTCCATATCTCCAAGTTCAATTATTAGTTCACAAGCTAAATCCCATAATTTACTATCTGAAATATGTTTAAAATAGTTATTTATTTTTCTATCTTCACGAACTTGTTTCTCATTATATTCAATTCTGGCTTGTTCAAACTCTTGTAAATATAGATTTTGAACATCTTTATATAAATTATCAGTTCCATATATTATTTCAATCATTTCTCTATCATTATCATAATCTCTTAAGTTATGCTTATTTACTTTAGATAATCTTGTTGCATTTTGTACACCATTATTAGAAAATGATGTTGTTCCAGATTGATTAGTTTCAGCTATCTTTTTAGATTTGTTTTTTCTGTTTTTGTCACTACCCAAGTGAATAGAATATGCTAATTCTTCTCTCATCTTTTTCCTCCTTTAGAACTTGCTTCGGAGCAGAGGACTTCCTACTTGACGGAAGTCCTAACCCCCTATGAGTTTCGTCATACTAACAAAACTCGGGGGCTCTGCGAGGCAATAAATTTTCTCCTAATGGATAAAATTTATTCAAATTAACTATCACCACTTTCATTTTTGCAAATGCAAAAACAAAATGTGCCACGTTAATTTGTTTCTTATGCATTTTCTTCGCAGAACTTTACTGGCTTTACACCTACTGAAATAGGAGTAGTATCTTTTGTATATATTACCCCTGTGTTGCTTTCATCTGGTATGTAATCAAATGCAGTATCAATTTCTTTCATTTGAAATTTATCTTCTTCACGAATATAAATTATTCCAAATTCATAGGTTTCCATTTTATTATCTGGATCTAATTTGTAGTAATCTTTTAAAGGAAATACTCTAACAATAGCAGAGTTATCTTCCTTGAAATTGAAATAGAATACTTGTTTATCTACATAGTATGTTGCTTCAGCATAGCCAACATCATAGTATTGTCTTAATCTCATAATTATTTCTCCAACTTCTTCTTCAGGTAGATAATTACTAAATCTAATATTACCAAGTACATTACCAAATATAGCAGGTTTAGTTGTATCAATATAACCTTTATCAAATAGTTCTTGACAAGGCTTACAAATTGACTCTCTAAAGTTAATTTGATTGACAACTACTTCATTACCAACTAAAGTAAGCTCAATATCATCAACATATTTCATTATTAATTCTGCTTGTTCTTGTCTAGTATAATCTTTCCAAGTTTTAGTTCTTTCTTGATATTCTTTATCTAATTTAATTTTGTTAATAAAATCAATATCTCTTTTTAATAATATATCTTTTGGTGTAAATCTTAATTCTTCTACACAATCAGTAGTATCTAATTTACTTTCTAGTTCGCTAATTGCTTTTTCAACTATTTTCTTTTCATCGTTATATTCTTTTAATTCAAAAACTCCATTGATATATGCTTTTTTAATTCTTTCAAGTTTATTTTTCTGTTCGTTTATTTCTTTTTCTAATTGTTCTTTAGGCTCATCAAATTTTTGCTTTATCATAGGCAAAAAGAATTGATTTACAACAGAGTCATATTCTGTTAATTCATCTATAAATTGACTAA
>CAMLUO010000060.1 GCA_946487895.1 uncultured Clostridium sp. | reverse complement strand
TAGGGGGTATTTTGTTGTCAAAGTTCATTTTTCATTTATTACAGGATGCTATCTTATTTTTTATTTTTAAATAATTATAATTTTTATTTACAATTCATTTTTTTTAATATAAATTCCCATAAAGCCTTTTTTCTATTTAATCTAACTGTTATATTTTCATTTAAAACTATAACATTCCATCCCTTAGTTAAGATATCAAACTGTTCTTTATTAAATAATCTAAAATATCTTCCATAATCATAGTAAAAGTCTTTTTCAATTTCTTTAGTAGTTTCTTTTATATAACTTTCATTTTTGTCTGAATTCATTCTTCCTATAAATAAGCCATTTGGTTTTAATATTCTATGTATTTCATTAAATATCTTTATAGTATTTTCCATATCAAAATAATGAATAGACAAATTAGCATCAACTAGACCTATTGAATTATCTTCAAATGGTAATTTTTCTTTAATATCAATCTGCATAATGCTACTATTAGGTATTAATTCCTTCAATTTATTTAATGCTACATCTGAAATATCACAAGAGATAACATCAAAACCTTTATCTAATAGCCATTTTGTATCTTGTCCTATACCACATCCTAAATCTACTGCTATCTTAGATTCAGTCTTCATTATTTCTTTACTATATTTTTCCATCCAACTATCTTTCAAAAAATCAGTTTTATTATTTTTTATATTATTCTCCCAATAATCTTTATTCCAATATTCTTTGCTATTTTCTAACATAACTTTTCTCCATTTCACATAATATTTTGGTTGTTTTTTTATATGTATTTACTCATATAACTAATTTAATATTTTTTTATAAATGTTTAATTCTCCTCTTCCTACACCAATTTCTATATCTGTTTTTGTACTTTCATTATAATAACTTCAACCACTTGTATATAATTTATTATTTTTTGAATAATAAAGATTTGAATATTTCTTCTACACTCTTATTTCCTTTTAAATAAGTTGTATGCATATGAAATCTATCATTTTATCACACCCCATAAAATTATTTATCAATATTCTTTCAAATCATATCTAATTAATTTTTCACCATCATATTCAAATTTCACAGTAAAAAACTTGCTATCTTTTTGTAATTTCTCTACAAAAATTTTATCACCTTCCCAAGTATTTAGTTTTGTAACTTCCTTTTTATCTATCCATTGTAAATCTCCTTCGTTACATTCTATTATGTCTCCCATAAAATCATTTGAAGTAAACACATACATATACTCTGTTTCCCAGGTTGTAGATACATATGTCACAATACATCTCAATTGGTAATTTTTTAGTATTAATCCTGTTTCTTCTTTTACTTCTCTTATAATGCATTCTTCAGGACTTTCACCTTCTTCAAATTTTCCACCTATTCCTAACCACTTATTTTTATTGATATCTTTTTTCTTTTTTGTTCTATGTAACATTAAGTATTTATCGTCTTTTTCAATATAACATAATGTTGAAAGTATCATATTTTAGTTTTCATCTCCTTTTTCAAATTCATTTTTTCTACTTTTAAAGAAATCATAGAAATATCTTACATTTTCAAGTTCACTCCATTTTTGAACTTTATAATCCCTAGTATCTAAATTATATATTTTATCATTTAAAATTCCTAACATAAATGGTGAATGAGTTGCAATTATAAATTGAGTACCTAAATATCTTGCCATCTTATTTATCTCTTCTGCAAGATTTACTTGATTTTGTGGAGATAATGAAACCTCTGGTTCATCTAATAAATACAAATTATCTGGTTCAATATTATCTTCTAATATTTGCAGAGTTGTTTCTCCATTAGAGTATTTATCTTGTGAAAACTCAAACCTTGCAAACTGCTTTCCACCTTCTTTTGTCTGCAAAAAGTCCTTTGCATTTTGCAATCCTCTTTCTCTTGCCAAATTACTTTCTATACTTTCTTGTAAAATTGCATCTTGTTGTATTTTCCTTATTTCATATAAGATTTCTTCACTTTTTATATATCTGCTATTTTCTGGTATTCTAGTTAATTTTCTACCATTCTCATTTTCTCCTAGTTCATATTCACATTTTGATGCATAATCCTCAAAATAATCTAATGTTCCAACAACTTTTGGATTACTTCGTTCTTTTCCTTTTAAATTTAATTTATGGGCAATGATATTTAGTATGGTTGATTTTCCAGAACCATTATTTCCATATAATACGGTTATATTGTCAAATATAAATACATCTGGTTCTTTATTTTGTAATACATTAAATGGATATATATTATTATTTGTTATTCTGCTATCACTTAATTTAAATGTTTTTAGGTATATCATATATTGCCTAGCCTTTCTAGTTATTTTCTTTTTTCCAAATCCTATTTATATTTTCTTGCTCTTTTTCTTTTAAAGCTTTATATAAGTCAATATCTAGTTTATTGCATACACTACATAACACAATAAAAACATCTGCTACTTCACTTTCTACTGTATCATAATGGTTAGCTTTATTTTTATCAATTCCCATATCTGTAGCATTTTTTCTTATTGATTTTGCAAGTTCTCCAACTTCTTCTAAAAGTAATAACATTGTTTTCTCTATTTCTTGATCTGAAAATCCTCTTATTTCTATCACATCTTTTATATATTGCTGTACTTCTTGCAAGGTGTTTTCTTCATTTAACTTATTCCATAAATCTAATTGACTATACAATTTATTACTTCCTTCCCATTTTTTCTATTTTGTTTCTTCTTCTATCCATTTTAAAAACTTTTCATTCCCATTTGTAATATCATAAGATATAATCTCACAAGTTTCGTAATCATGAATTTTTAATATTTCTTTTTCAACTTCTTTAAATAAAGTCTTTTTTGTTTTCATTTGAATAAAAAACTCTGGTTCTCTTTCAATTTTTCCTTTCCACCAATACGAACTATTTATATTTATTACTTGGCAACAACAAACTAACCTTTTTTCTAATAATGTCTCTATTATCTTGTCAGCAATTTCTTTTTTATTACATGCTGTTGTAATTATACAATATTCTTTTTCCATAATCTTATACCCCTAACTTTCTGCCTACACTATATCACAGATTTATATTTTCCTCAACAAATTTGCTAAAATTCACACTAAATATATTGGATTTTGGGCAAAAAATAAAGCACCCATTTTTAAAGGCACTTTACTTAGGATTCTCTTTAACTTTTAAATTTTATTTTTTAAATTCATATGTTCATCAACATACAACCATATCATATGGAGTACCCAGCATAGATATATAATCTCTGCAATCCACTCACATCAACTATTATATCGATTTTCAAATTTCATTTTATATATTTCCACACTCCATATCTAAAACAACCTTAACATTAATTTCAGAATTTTGTACTTTTTCTAATCCAAATCTTCCTCTTTTATGAAACATTATTGTATCTTGAAAGCTAGTAAATTCAGCAATGGCCGGCAATTCTTCAACTCTAGCAACGCACAGACTTCCACATGGCTCGTAAAAGGAAACATATCAACAGGCTTAATACTATCTATTTCATACAACTCTTCAAACTTAGCCAAATCCCTAACCAAAGTTGCAGGATTACAACTAATATACACCACTTTTTTAGGATGAATTTTCATAATATTATCTATACTTTTATTATCCAATCCTTTTCTTGGTGGGTCAACCATAACCACATCTGGAATTATTCCCTTTTCATTTATCAAATCATCTAGCACATCTTCAACGTCACCTGCTAAAAACTCTACATTATCAACACCATTATTCAAAGCATTTTCTTTTGCATCTTTAACTGCATCTTCAACAATTTCTATACCATACACTTTTTTAGCATATTTAGCCATAAATAAAGAAATTGTTCCAATTCCACAATATAAGTCAAATACTATGTCATTTTTATCTATTTTAGCCGCTTCTACACCTAAATTATATAACTTTTCTGCCTGAACTGGATTTACTTGATAAAATGAAAGTGGAGATATTTTAAATTTATATTCTCCCAAAATGTCTTCAATATATCCATTACCATATAAATTAACATTTTCTTTTCCCATTATCACATTTGTATTTTTTGTATTAATATTTTTTACAATTGTTTTAACCTCTGGGAAGTTTCCTAATATTCCTTTTACTAATTCTTGCTCTTTTGGAATTGTATTTCCATTTATAACTAATACACACATTATTTCATTTGTCTTAATTCCTATTTTAGTAACAATGTGCCTTATAAGTCCTTTTCCTGTTTTTTCATCATATATACTAATGTTATTTTTAACAATCCATTCAAATACAAACTTTGCTAATTTTTCACTTTTCTCATTTTGTATCAAACATTTTTGAATTGGGATAATTTCATGTGTTCTATTAGCAAAAACTCCAATTTGTGGATTTCCATTCTTATCAATTCCAACTGGATATTGTGCTTTATTTCTATAAAAATATGGATTTTCCATCCCAAGTGTTTCTTGTACTTGAATTTTTGTTTTTAAGGTTTTATTTACTAAACTTTGAACTGCATTTTGCTTCATTTTTAATGTTTGTTCATATTTAATATGTCTTAAATTACAGCCTCCACATCTTTTATATGTACTACAATCACTTTCTGTTCGATATTCTGATTTTTTTATAATTTCTAATACTTTTCCAAAAGCATGAGAAGATAATACCTTAACAATTAATACTTTTACTTTTTCTCCTTTTATACTATTTGGAACAAATATTGTAAAATTATCAATCTTGGCAATACCTTCTCCTTCAAATCCGTTGTCTACAATATCAACAATATATTCTTGGTTTTTCTTTATTGGTGCTTCCATTATCTCTCCTCATTTTAAACTAATTGTTTTTTCATTTCTAAAGACACTTTTTCTTTTAATTTTTGGGCTCTTCCTTTTGTATTCACTCCATCTTTACCTTCAATAGGTTTTAATATTTTTACTGTTACATCCTTTTTAGTTTTAAATATTCTTCTATATCCAGTTGGCTCTCTAAATGTACATACAATAGGAATAATTGGAACGTTATTCCTTACTGCTAAATCAAATGCTCCATTTTTAAATTTTCTAATTTTATTGCAATATGGCCATAATGCCGCTTCTGGATAAACGTGAATTATATTTCCTTCTTTTAATGTTTTATCCATCTCTTTTATAAAATATTTTAGATTCTCAATACTTTTTGGTATTGGAATTGCTCTCAAATACTTAATCAATTTTCTTACAAAAGGAATTTTAAAACTCTCTTCTTGTGTTGTATAATATACTTTTCTCCTTCCAAAAGCTAAGCCAACCATTGCACAATCTAAGAAAAGTACATGGTTTGAAACACTTATTGCTCCACCTTTAATGTTTTCTATATTTTCTTTTCCTTCTATTTTTAAGTCATATATAATCTTCAATAAAACTTTTAAAATAGGATATGCAATTCCATAATATATTAGATTTGAAACCATTGAAAATATTTTGTTTTTAGATATGTATTCATAGTTCTTATCTACGTTAAATTCAAGTGGTTGCCACAAATCAATTATATTTTCGTTTTCGAACTCTACAAAATTTTCAAATTCTTCAAGTTCTTCGAACTTTTTAATTCCTTCACTACTTCTCATGCTCTTCCCCTACTTTATTTCCTTAATAACAATTTCTGATATTTTGTCACAAGTATTTTGACTAATGTATTTCTCTTGATTTTTAACCATTTCTTCTTGTAATTCCTTATTGTCTATCAATTCTTTAGTATTTTTTACTACTTTATCAATTGAATCACAACTTATGGACATCTTTCTTTTCTCAAAAAATTGTGCATTATAATTTTCACATCCAGGTATTGGCATTGTATGAATAAAAGGTTTTCTTAATGTCGCAATTTCTGTTGTTGTTAATCCTCCTGGTTTTGTTAATATTATTTCACTACTTTTCATATATTCACTTATTTTATCAGTAAAAGGTAGTATAACAACATTATCAAAGTTCTTATATTTTTCTTCTAATACTTTTTGCAATTTAGAATTATGCCCAGTAGAAACTATAAAAGTTACGTCTTTTATGTTTTTTAATAATTCTTTTAGCATTTCTGTCACATTTCCAAATCCCATACTTCCTGTTAATATAAGGACATATTGCTTTGAATTATCTAATCCTAAATTCTTTTTTACTTCTTCTTTATTATATTTCTCTCTATATGCTTTAGCTGTTGGTATTCCATATGGTAATAATTTTTCTTGCTTTATTCCTTTTTCTATAAAATCTTTTTCTAATTCTTCGTGTGGTACTATAAAATAATCTGGATTTGTTTCTTCCCAAAATGGTATACACACATAATCTGTTGCAACTTGCATAAATTTAATATCATGTTCTTTTTTTATGGCTGTTAATGCTTGTGCAGCAAAAAGATGTGTTGTTATAATATATTTATACTCATTTTCTACTATATATTGATACAATCTTTTCTTATTTAAAAAATTTAATGCATATACTGGTGATTTTAAATTGGTTTTTTGGTACATTTCACCTAGTTTATACACTACTTTAAATATTTTTCCATTTCCTTTTGTAGTTTTTATATATAAATTATTTACTTCTTTTCTAATTTTAGGATTAACAATATCTAAATATTCTACAAAATCAACATTTAGCCCTTTTTCTTCTAAACTTTCTTTTATTGCTTTTGCAGCTGAATTGTGTCCTCCTCCTGTTCCACAAGATAATATTAATACTTTACTAGACATATACTTCTCCTCTATCAATATTATACTATTTTCGTCATTTTTATACAAGTACATAGTAAGATTTATTTTTGACATTTCATACATATTATGTTATATTATTACTTAACCTTAGCCATCTAGGTGGTGTGTTGTAGAGTAGTAATACTCTTGTTTCAGCTTATGTATAAGCAGAAAGGACAGGTATTAT
>CAMLUO010000059.1 GCA_946487895.1 uncultured Clostridium sp. | reverse complement strand
CAGAGTAATTAACACTCTGCCTTTCATACTTTCTCAACTATTTTTCCTCTTCTAATATTAAAGGTTACAGTTGGTTCTAACTTTCTTGCTTCAATTACTGATTGTATTATACTTAAATGTGGTCTTTTACCTACCTTTTGGTAATCTCCCACTGTTGCTGTTTTTGATACTGGTATTTTCTTTAATTCTTCTGAGTTTATTCCTGTATCATATACAAACAACATATTTAAGTCTAAATCAAATCTTAAAAATACTAAATCATCAAAATCACATTTAGGTCCAAAACTACTTAAATCATACTTATAGTTACTTGTAGCTTTGAACTCTATCTTTTTACCATCAAGAGATTTTGCATCTCCTCCTGAACTTTTATTCCAAAGAAGATTTAAACAATAGCAACCCATAGGTTCACTTATTGCATCTGGCATATTTATTCCTCTTGATACTAAACTTTTTACATAAGTATTTAAGTCTTTCCATTTAAAGTATGCATCACATGTTTCCTGAATTCTTGGTTCGTCTATTTTTATTAAATATTCGTCATTCATATATTCACCTATTCAAGAGTGTTATTACTCTTGATAGGCATTATATAATAAATTACGAAATATTGCCACTAATTTTGCCAATTTATTTAAACTTTTTTATTTTAGCATGCTTTTCTGACGCATTCTAATATTAATCTTATACCCTCCATAAATCCATATTTCATAATATTTCATTAAAAAAAGAATTGTTCTAATAAGATACATAAACTTTGTTTCCTTTATTTATTACTATCCCTGCTTGTGGTATTTGATTTTTTATTATAGTATTTTCCTTATCAATATTTTCTGTTTCATTTTGTATTATTAGTTCTAAACCATTTTCTTTTATTATTTTTTCTGCTTCTTCTATAGTCTTTCCAAGTATATCTGGTGTTTCCACCTGTTCTACTTGATTTATTTCATCTTGATTACCCTGACTTACTTCCAAATATGGAAGGATTTCACTAAATATTTGACCTCCTACTGGTGCTGCAACACCACCTCCTTGGTGTCCCCCTTCTCCTGTCGGATTATATAATGTAACTAATACTACTACTTGTGGATTATCAATTGGTGCTACTCCGCAAAAAGATGTAACATATTTATTAGTATTTACACCATCTTCTGAAGTTCCTGTTTTTCCGCCAATTCTATAGCCTGCAACTTTTGCATTTTTTCCTGTTCCTTCTGATACAACGCTTTCCATCATGCTCAATACTTTTTCAGATGTTTCTTTTGAAATAACTGTTCCATTTGTTTTTACTGGTATTTCTTCTATTTCTTTAGTTTGGCTATTTATTATCTGTTTAACTACTCTTGGAGTTACACTTGTTCCTCCATTGGCTATAGCTGATACAGCTGTAACAAGCTGAATAGGTGTTATTTCAAATCTCTGACCAAAACTTATTGTGGCAAGTTCTACTGGTCCTGCTTTTTCTTTTGCTAAAAATATACTTCCTGCCTCTCCTGGTAGGTCTATACCTGTTTTTTCTAGTAATTTAAATTTTTCCAAATATTCATAATATTTTGTTACTCCTAATTGCTGTCCTAGCCCTATAAATACGGGGTTACATGAATTCATTAATCCTTGCCTTAAACTTTCTGATCCATGTGGTCTATAATATCTCCAGCATTTTATTCTAACTCCTGCTACTTCTATTCCTCCATTACATGAAAATTGTCCTTCTTTATCAATATCTGTTACTAAACCTTCCTCTATTGCTGCTGATGCTGTTATTAATTTGAAAACTGATCCTGGCTCATATGTATCTGCTATTGCTTTATTTCTCCAAACCGCTTGTAAATTTTTAGTTTTTTCATCTTGTTGCATAGTATCCCATATTCCCTTTAATTCATCTGTATATGCTTCATATGGTTCATTCAAATTATATGAAGGATATGTTGCCATTGCTAAAATATCTCCATTTTTTGGATTCATTATAACTATGTTTCCACCATCTGTACACTCATTATCAATACATGCTTCTTTCAAATATTTTTCGGCAATTGATTGTATCGTTAAATCTATTGTAAGCACTAAATCATTACCATCTACTGCTGATACATAGTTTTCTCCTTCATGTCCTATTTCTCCACCTTTTGCATCTGTATGTCTTTGAATTGCACCTTTTTCTCCTTTTAATTTATCATCATATTTTGCTTCTATTCCGTCTAGTCCTTGATTATCACTCCCACAAAATCCTATTATTTGTGAAGCTAATGTATTATATGGATAGTATCTTTTTGTGTCTTCATCAATGTTAATTCCTGTTGTTATATTATTTTGTTCCATCCATATTCTTAGTTTATCTGTTTTTTCTTTATCTACTTTTTTTACTATTGTTTCTATTGAGCTTCTCTTTTTTACTTTTTTTAGTACTGTTTCATAATCTAATTCAAATATATCTGTTAAAGTTTTTGCTACTTTTTCTTTGTTCTCTTCTGCTATATTCCCTGGATTTACTGTTACTGTTTCTACTGTACTACTTACAGCTAGTGCGTTTTTGCCTGTTGCGTCATATATTGTCCCTCTTTTAGGATTTATGCTTCTATCTAATGTTTGTTGCTGATATGCTAATGCTGATAATTCTCCTCCTTGTACAAATTGTATGTATCCTATTCTTCCAATTAAGCATATTATTGTTAAAAATGCTGTAAATAGTGTATTTCTCATTTTCTTTTTATTTGTAAGCTTTAGTTCAATCATAAAAAACCTCCATCCAATTATTAAATTTTATACTAATATCCATATTAAATTTTATTAAAAAATTGTTTTTATATTACAAAACATTACTTATTTGATTGTTGTATCTGTCTTAAGATAGCATAACATTTCATAATAATAGTAATCATTTTTCGACCTTCTTTTCCATTTCATTTTAGTTATTATATAGTAAAATGCTTAAAATCTAAATAAATTAGCTATTTTGTTGTGCTTATATTGCTATTATTTTATTCTATTTATTTACTTTTTTATGATTTTATTTTTACAAAATCTCAAAGAAATATTACATTTTCTTTTCAAATATTACATTTTTATTACATTTTTGTTACAAAAATGTTGACATTTGTATTTTTTTATTCTATAATTAACTTATATATAGATTTTTTACTTAAGATTTTTTGATTTACGATGGATAAAAGGAGTTGATTAATATGAATACACAAGAAGAATTATATCCAAAAGTTAATTGCTTAGCTTTAACAGTTAGAAAAGAACATAGATTAATGGTTATAAATAAAGTTACAAGAAAAACTTTTAGTATTTCTTGGAAAAGTATTTTATATGCATTTTTATTAACAGTTGTAAATATATTTGTTTAGTTTTATAATATATATATAGTATATGCTTCACTATTAATGTGAAGCTTTTGTTTTAATACTATTTATTATTTTTCATATATTTATTTAAGGGAGGATGTTATGGGAAAACATTTTAAGGGGAAAGAAAAAAAGATATCTAACAAAAAAGAAAAAACTAATGAGAAAAAAAATATTATTACCAAAAAATTAATTTTAAAACTTTTAGTTTTGATAGCTATATTTTTATTAGCATTATTCTCTATTTCTTATTTTACAAGTAATAATGTTTTGGTTAATATTTCTGAAAAACAAGATAGTAATTCTAATACTATTTCTTCTAAAGATTTAGTAGATAATGCTACTACTTCAAATGTTAAAGATAACTCTAATGTTTTATCTCAAGAAAAAGAAGTATCAAATTTAGAAGGAATTTTATTAAAAAATTTAATTGTTAATTTTAATAATGATGTTACTATAATTAAATTTGATTTAGTTAATAATTCATCTAATATTACACCAACATTTAATTTTAATTTTTCATTACTTGATAAAGAAGGAAATGTTTTAACAACTTTTACATTGGCTACTAAAAAAGATCTTTCATCTTCTGATACAGAAACATTTTCTTTACTATCTTCTAGAGATTTAACAGATTCTTTTGATTATACTATAGAAAAAATAGATTAAATTTAGAATTTATATTGATTATATTTTTTAGGGTATAGGAAATTTTGATATTTCCTATACCCTAAAAAAATCCAACTTATTCATTTAAGTTGGATTTTTTATTTTGTTTTTATTTTGCAAAATAACTTACATTTACAGTTGATCCTGCCGGTACTTTTGTTAAGTCTATATAATATCCATTTGTTTCATTACCAACTAAAACTCCTGCTGCAATTGCTTCTTGGCATGATGTATATCTTAATGTTCCTGCTGTTAATGTAAATGTTTTTGATATATTAATATCTGGTAAGTTTGCTTTTCCTGTGCTTATTTCAGTACTTGATATATTCCATGTTATTGGTTTTTTTGGTACTGAACTATTAATTACTTCATTCAATATTTTTGTTAGTTCTTCTGCACTCATATTTTTTACATATGAACCATCTGCATAACTATAATTTGTATAAGGATTTGTTGTTACTGTTACTCTATCCTTTCTACTATCATAATATCCTTGTGAGAAGCATTTATATAAGTTATTTTCATCAGTACCTTCTCGCTTATTCTTTAATACATTCATATTTGTTTGTGTTGGATTTAATATTGCTTTTGCATAATTATCATCTGATGATATTCCTTGACCTATTGTGTACATTTTAGCACTATTTTCTCCTGCATTTGCTCCATAGTATGCTGTTGTTACAGCTCTCTTATAGTAATTTGCAGATAAGATTGTATAATATGCACATTCAGCTGGTGTAGTATTTCCTGTTCCGTCTCTTTTCGCACTACTTACATTTTTATAAGTTTCTGTATAATATGTAGGTAAACCATCTGAGATTAATATTATTACTGGTGCACGTGTTACTGTTAATCCATTTACAGTTACAGTCTTATTTGAACTATTTATTAATGTTTTAGCACCTAATTCTATACCATTTTGTGTATATGTTCCACCATCGAAAGCTCTTGATTTTGTCCTTTTACCTGATACTGTTGTTTTTAATTCGTTATATGATACTTTTAAGTATTTGTTATCTCTGCTTGATGCTGGTGTATATCTATCTAATTCTAGCAATACATTTGCTTCAGTATCATTTTTGTTATATATACCACTAAATCCTACTACTGCTACTCTGTTGTTTTCATTTGAGTCTAATATTGTTTTCATTGCACTATTTACTGCTGATACCATATCTGTAGCTTTGTTACCATTTAGCATACTAGCTGATGTATCTAGAACAAATACTACATCCATAGGTACTTTTGCTGTTGTACTTGTTGGTTCAAAGTTCTCTACTATTGTTCCTGTTGGTTTTTTGTATGTATTTGTTATTGTTAATTCGCCTTTACTATTTGTTGTGCAATTTGAAACTGTATAATTATTTTCATATCCAGTTGGTAATGTTTCTGTTACTTTATATGTTATAGGATTTCCGTTTATATCTTCTGCTGGAATGTTATTCCATTCTGCTTTCCATCCATTTCCACTATTTAATGTAACTGGGTTTCCTACATTCGTTCCATCTGCTTTTTGTAATTGTACAGTTATAGACTCTGGTCTTAATGATTCATATCCTTCATCAGCCCATACTTTTACAAATGATTTGCTTGTTGTTTCTGGTATATATTCTGTTGGTGTTTTTTCATCATCTGTATCATTATATGTTACACCTTCAAATTTTCCTGTTGCATTTGCTTCATTTACAAAGTCTTTATTTCCTAAAACATCACTTCTTGTTAATTTGTATGAAACTATTACTGTTATTTCTTCATTTGGTTGTAATGTAATGTCATTTCTTCCTAGTAGATTTGTATTTGCATTTACTTCTGTTCCTTTTGTACTTACTGTAATTCCCTCTTCTACTAGTCTTTCTGGTAATTGTACATCTTCTACTTTTACTTTTTTAGTATCTGTTATATTTACTTCTGATAAATCTACATTTCCATTATTTTTAGCTACAATTTCATATTTTATTGTATTGTCTTTTTCTAGTTTAATTGTATCTAAATATTCTGGATCTGTTATCTCTGTACCATTTGTTAATACTATTGAATCAACATCTTTTTGTACATCAATACTTGGTTGTTTTAAAGTATTTGTTATGTTATTTCCATTTATTGTAGTTATATATCCTTCTACTGTATTTTCAGAAATACTATAACTATATTTGTGTCCGTCAGTTAAGTCATATTTTGGTAAGTTAGTAAATGAATAATCTACTGTTCCGTTTTTTAATTCTTTAGTTTCAACAATTGTTCCATCTCTTAATAAGTTAACTTCTATTGTTGGATATGTTGTAACTCCAGGTGCTACCCAAGTTTTTGTTCCTGAGATTGCTACAGTATTATCTTGTTCTATTACATTTTTAAAGTTTGTTCCGTTTTGTTCTGTTGTATATCCGTCAACTTTTATTTCTTTTACTGTATATTTATATTCTTTTCCTGTTTCTAGATTATATCTTGGTAATCCTGCAAAAGTATAACTTCCGTTTCCTTTAACTGTTGTTTGATTTACTTTTTCACCATCTCTGTATAGTTCGATTGTTGCTGTTAATGTATTTACATCTTCTACTGGTGTTACCCATGTCTTACTTCCGCTTATTGTTACATCTTCTTTTTGTTCTATTACATTTGTGAAGTTTGTTCCATCTTGTTTTGTTGTATAACCAGCAACTGGTTTTTCTTTTACATCATATTCATATTCTTCTCCTGTTACTGGATCATATTTATCTAAGTTATTAAAGTTATATTTATTGTTACCAATTACTGTTCTTTCGTCTATTTTTACATCGTCTCTATATAACTCGATTGTCGCTGTTAATGTATTTACGTCCTCTACTGGTGTTATCCATGTTTTCTCGCCTTCGATAGATATTTTTACTTGTTCTATTTTATTTGTAAAGTTTGTTCCGTCTTGTGTTGGTTCATATCCATCAACTTTTACTTCTTTTACTTCGTATTTATATTCTTTTCCTGTCTCTAAGTCATATTTATCTAGTTCGTCAAACTTATATGAGCTATTTCCTTTAACTGTTGTTTTAGCATAAAACTTATCATTTCTATATAGTTCAATTGTTGCTTCTAATGTACTTACATCTGTTACTGGTGTTATCCATGTTTTGTTTCCTTCAATTGATATTTTTTCTTGTTCTATTCTGTTTGTAAAGTTTTTGTCATTTTTTTCTACTGTATATCCATCAACTTTTACTTCTTTTACTGTATATTCATATTCTTTTCCTGTTTCTAGATTATATCTTGGTAATCCTTCAAAAGTATAACTTCCATTTCCTTTAACTGTTGTTTGATCTACTTTTTCACCATCTCTATATAGTTCAATTGTTGCTTCTAATGTATTTACATC
>CAMLUO010000058.1 GCA_946487895.1 uncultured Clostridium sp. | reverse complement strand
TGATTAAATTTCAAATGAAGTTTGACGTAGCCAAAATTGTAATTATTTTTCAACCACCTCTCCTTTTCAAATTTTTCTTATAATGTTTTATCAAAAAAAGGAGAATTTTGTCAAGTTGTTTTACAAATATATTAAAAGTTTCTTTAAATAGTTTGCTATTTTTATGTAAATATAGTATAATATGCCTTAGATAAATTTTTAATTTATTTTTATCTAAAAGTCAGATTGTAATCTGAAAAGAAAGGAGAGATAATTTTAAGTATTAAGTACTCACTATTTTTAACTAAACTTATCAAAGGAGAATTCTATTATGGCAAAAAGAACTCAAAAAGAAATTGAACAGGATTGTAAGCGGATTAAGGAAGCAGCAAAAACAGCAACAAGTATAAAAGAGTTGGAACAAGCAACCGGTTTATCTTATGCTATGATTAACACTACATTGTCAAAACATCCTATTATTTTTAAACGGATAAAAGAACAATTAGATATTAATCTGGCCAATAGAGAAAAAGCAAAATCGGAAGCTAAAAAGCAGACATCACCTGCTATTAAAGGAATTGAAACTAGCCATGTTTCAACTGCTGATAATTTTTCTGGATTTGTTATAGATGCATCTATATCAGGTGTAGAAAATATCAAAGAACTTCTTTTAAAAATCTGTAATACCAATAAAAAGATAATTTTAACAAGTATTACTATTAAAGAATTGGAGAATTTACAAAAATCTATAACACTTCAAGGAAAGGATGCTAGATACTTTTTAGCTTTAGCAGCCGAAAATCCTAAAAATTTTGTATCACAATTAATTGATGAAACTATAGGTATTCCTGATGATTGTATCATTAAGTATTGTGCAGACAATAAAGACAAATTTATTTTGTTGACGTCTGATAAAACAATGGCTTTAAAAGCTAGAATGTATGGAGTTGAAGTTCAATATTTTAAGAAAACAAATAATCAAACTAACTCTAAGGTTGAAACTTCGGATACAAATGCAAATTTAGTTCCAAAAGCAACTCCAGTTATAGCTTCGACTAATTCTAATGTAAGAACATTAATTCCGGCAAAAAAAATCGGAAATAGATTAGTGCTTTCTGATTTTCACACAAGTACTCGTTCTATTCGTATTTATTCAGATAGATACATATATAATAATGGAACCAGAGAACTAAAAATTGGAGATAATGTTTTTATTGCAAGTAAAAAGGATGACTGCATTACCTTTGCACATTATAAAATGATTTCAGTAGAAGCAACAAATAACTGTGAACTCATATTTTCAAGAAGGATTTATGACTATTCAAAACCTGATCTTCCAAAAATTGTTTATAAAAATTTCTTTAAAGATTTTTTACGCAGACATGATTTATAATTTTCTGTAATACTTAAAATTAACATTTCTAATTTACACATCTATGCCTAACTATACTATTGTATGGTTAGGCATCTTTCTTGTCCTAAATTTCTCTCAGGTATTTTTTATTTTATTGGAATTTCAAAAAGGACTTTATCTACTAATTTGTATAAAATTTACAGTATTTATTTTTATTATTTACACATTATAATTTTATAAATAATAATTTAAGGTAGATGATTTACAATGGAATATAGTTATAATTTTCAAGACAATATCACAGTTTCAAGTTTCAATGCTACAAGTGAAAATATATTAAATTGGATAAAAGAGAATAGAGATAGATTTGATTGGGCAAAGGATCCAAATGCTTATGAAATGACAAATCTATTTCTATTTGGCTCTAAATATGTTCATGAAGGGAAAAAAATAAATACAGAAACTCTTTCAGAAATGTGGAATATCCGTTCTCAAGATTTTAAAAAATGTAATATTTCTGAAAATAATTTTGTATATTTAATTTGTCAAGATGCTTATCAATCTGCTATTTCTGGAAAACCTCTAGTAAATGATGAAAATTCTCACCATGCTTTAAGAAAGATGGCGGGCTTAGGATTATATTTAAAACAACAACAAAGAGATAATTCTATGGTAACATATAACAATCCACAAGAATTATTGCAACTTTTACAATGTTCTAAATCTTTAAAAACATTCCATCCAGAATTATTCACGAAATATGCTTTTAAAGAAAACCTTGATGTTTTGTGCAAACTTCAACTAGAAAATGATATTCCTATTGAAATACAAAATGCAATTAATTTAGGTCAAAGTCAGTTATCTAACAATACTATTCAAAATGATTCAAATATTGCCAAAAGAACTGACTGTCAACAAGAATTATAATTACATTTTCTATATTTTATTCTTTTTCCACATAAACTTTATTCCCTTTATTAATTGTGATACCGGCTTGAGGAGTTTGAGCTTTTATAATTGAGTTATCCTTATCCATTTCCTCTTCTGCATTTTGAACAACAAGCTCTAATCCACTTTCTTTCATAATTTTTTCCGCTTCAGTTACAGTTTTTCCAATTACATCTGGTGTTGTAACTTGTTCAGCAACTTCAACTTCATCTGTATTTCCTTGATTAACCTCTAAATATGGCAAAATCTCACTAAAAATTTGACCTCCAACTGGAGCTGCAACTCCACCACCTTGATGTCCTCCTTCACCTGTTGGATTATATAAAGTAACTAAAACAACAGCTTGAGGATTATCAATAGGTGCAACACCACAAAAAGAAGTTACATATTTATTAGTATTAACACCATCCTCAGATGTCCCTGTTTTTCCACCTATTCTGTATCCTGCAACTTTTGCATTTTTTCCAGTTCCTTCCGATACAACACTTTCCATCATGCTTAGTACCTTTTCAGAAGTTTCTTTTGAAATTACTGTTCCATTTGTTTTTACTGGTATATCAGTAACCTCCTTTGTTTGGCTATTAATAATCTGTTTTACAACTCTAGGAGATACACTTGTTCCACCATTTGCAATTGATGATACTGCTGTTGCAAGCTGAATTGGTGTTATTTCAAATCTTTGCCCAAAGCTTATTGTTGCAAGTTCTACTGGTCCAGCTTTTTCTTTTGCTAAGAATATACTTCCTGCTTCACCTGGTAAATCTATTCCTGTTTTTTGTAACAATCTGAATTTTTCTAGATATTCGTAATACTTTGTTACTCCTAACTGTTGACCTAAGCCTATGAATACTGGATTACATGAATTCATTAATCCTTGTCTTAAGCTTTCAGAGCCATGCGGTCTATAATATCTCCAACATTTTATTCTAACACCTGCAACTTCTATTCCACCTGTACAACTAAACTGTCCTTCTTTATCAATATCTGTAACTAATCCTTCTTCTATTGCAGCTGATGCTGTTATCAACTTAAATACTGAGCCTGGTTCATATGTATCTGCTATTGCTTTATTTCTCCATACAGCTTGCAAATTTGTAGTTTTTTCTTCCGATGATAGACTATCCCAAGTTTGTTTTAATTCATCTGTATACGGTTCATATGGCTCATTTAAATTGTATGATGGATATGTTGCCATTGCTAGAATATCTCCATTTTGTGGATTCATTACTATAACATTCCCACCATCTGTACATTCATTGTCAATACATGCTTCTTCTAAATATTTTTCTGCAATTGATTGTATTGTTAAATCTATTGTAAGTACTAAATCGTTTCCATCTATTGCAGGTACATATTTTTCCCCTTCTTCTCCTATTTCTCCACCTGTTGCATCTGTATGTCTTTGGATTGAACCTTTTGTTCCTTTTAATTCATCTTCATATTTTGCTTCAATTCCATCTAAGCCTTGATTATCACTTCCACAAAATCCTATAATTTGTGAGGCTACTGTATTATATGGATAATATCTTTTTGTATCTTCATCAATATTTATACCTTCTGAAATATTGTTTTCTTTCATCCAGACTCTTAATTCATCCGTTTTTTCTTTATCTACTTTTTTTATAATTGTTTCTATTGAACTTCTTTTTGATACTTTTTTTAATACTGTATCATAATCTAATTCAAATAATTCTGATAATTTTTTAGCTACTTTTTCTTTATTTTCCTTCGCTATATTTCCTGGATTTACAGTTACTGTTTCTACTGTGCTACTAACTGCTAATGCTGTTCCATTTGTATCATAAATTGTTCCTCTTTTTGGATTTATGCTTCTATCTAAAGTTTGTTGCTGATATGCTAATTCTGATAATTCTCTACCTTGTACTAATTGTATATATCCTAATCTTCCTATTAAACATATTAAAATTAAAAAGGTTATGAATAAGGTATTTCTCATTTTCTTTTTACTAGATAGTTTTGTTGTAATCATAAAAAAACCTCCTAATAGATTTTATTAGAAGTTTTTTTATTTATACCAAAAATATTATCTGTTAAATATTTTATCTACAAATTGTTGAAACCAATTTTTTTCTTCTGTCTTTATCACTTCTTCAGTTGCTGGTTCTATATAGTCTTTTTTAGGTAATGTTACATATACTGTTTGCTTATTTGTTAATTTTTGCATACCTAATTTTTCTTTTGCTTGTTTTTCTATATTATTTAAATTTAAGCTGTTTTGTATTGTTACTTCTAGTTGTTGATTTTCTTTTTCTAGTGATGCTAATTCTTCTTTTAAGTCTTGTACTTCATTGAATTTTTCATTTATTTGAGAGTTTCTATAACTTATAGTAAGCAACAAGATAAATATTCCTACTACAACTAGAGTTAGATTTTTTTGTCTCTTTTTTTGTTCTTTAGATATTTCTACTTTTTGTCTTGGTAAATCTTCTACAACTTTTAATTTACGTTGTTTTTTGTTTCTATTTCTTTGTACATCTGGTTCTAGTTTTCTAGGACTAGTTGTATATTGATATCTTGTTCCTGCCATAAGTTATTCACCTCCTTTGTATTACTCTTGATTTATTCTTCTTTCGAATATTCTTAATTTTGCACTTTTACTTCTTGAATTTTCTAATTGTTCTTCTTCATTTGCTATTATTGGTTTTCTTGTTATAATCTTTCCTAATGATTTTGCTCCACATACACAATATGGTAAATCACTTGGACATGTGCATTTTCCTTGAGCTTCTATATATGCATTTTTGACTGCCCTATCTTCTAATGAATGAAATGTTATAATGCATAATCTTCCTTTGTCATTTAAACAATCTATACAATCCATTACAGTGTTATATAATGGCTTTATTTCATTATTTACCTCAATTCTAATTGCTTGAAATGTTCTTTTTGCCGGATGTCCATCTTTTTGTTTAGATTTTGGAATTGAATTTTCAATTATTTCTACTAATTGCTTTGTTGTTGTTATTTTTTCTTTTTCCCTTTGTTTGCATATATTTCTTGCTATTTGTCTTGAAAATCTTTCTTCTCCATATTGATATATGATATCAGCTAATTCTTTTTCTTCATATGTATTTACAACAGTTTCAGCTGTTAACTCTTGAGTTTTGTCCATTCTCATATCAAGTTTATTTTCTCCTAAATAGCTAAATCCTCTGTTTCTTTCATCTAATTGATATGAAGATACTCCTAAATCTAAAAGAATTCCATCTACCTTTTCTATTTCTAAGTTTTCTAATATTTCTTTTATATTGTCATGATTATCATGTACATATATTACATTGCTAAAATCTTTTAATTTTTCTTGTGCTGCTGTTAAAGCCTCTTCGTCTCTGTCAATACCTATTAATTTTCCTTTTGGAGATAGTCTTTTTGCAATTTCTATACTATGTCCTGCTCCTCCTAAAGTTCCATCAACATATATTCCGTCTTTTTTTATTTCTAGACCGTCTATACATGGCATCAACATAACTGGCTTATGTTTAAATTCCATCTTTTTCACGTTCCTTTTTGATTGTAAATTTTTATCTTTTTTCTAAATTTACAATTACAGCTGGTAATTTCGAAAAACTACCAGCTGTCTTTACTCTATGTATTTGTCTTTTGGTTTTTTAGTGTTTTCTTTAGCAAATGTTTCTTTTGTTTTCACTTGATTAAACATTTGTACTTTTAATTTTTCTTTTGTTTAAACTTGAACTCTTTATCTTTTGTGTATAGAAAAATCTTTTGTACTTTTTTCTTTTGTTTAATCAAAGTTTTTTCTTATGTATTTTTTATCTTTTGTATAGTTATCTTTTGTACCTTTTTCTTTGGTATTTATATATAAACTTTTGCAAGCTATATACCTAAATTTGCCATATTTTCTGCAATTTCATCTGCAGATATATTTTCATCGCAATTTTGCCATGTTTCTTTATCCCATATTTCTAGTCTTGTCCCAACTCCAATTATTACTGTTTCTTTTTCAAGTTTTGCTGCAACTCTTAAGTTGTTTGGAATTAGAAATCTTCCTTGCTTGTCTATTTCACATTCTGTTGCTCCTGATAAGAAAAATCTTACGAAGTTTCTTGCATTTCTGTCTGAAAGTGGTAATGCTTTTAATTTTGTTTCGAAGTTAATCCATTCTTCTTGTGAAAACGCAAATAGACATCCATCTAACCCTTTTGTTACGATGAACTTGTCTCCCATGTCTTGTCTTAGTTTTGCTGGCATTATTAGTCTGCCTTTTGCATCTAGAGAATGCTCATATTCGCCTATTAACAATGAATGGACCTCCTTTTTCACTTTCTACCACTTTGTACCACTTCTCTCCACTTCACCACCATTTTAATATAACTTTTTTTGTTTTGCAAGTGTTTTTTTAAAATTTGTTAAATTTTATTAAAAAATTTTGAGGTGTCAAATTAGACACCTCCTCTTTTTAATTTATAGTTGTACTTGTTGCACCTGTTCCAACAACATCTTCTTGCAGTGAACGCCATGTATTACATCCAACAATTCCATCAGCTGTTAATCCTCTTGAACGTTGATAACTAATTACTGCATTTTGTGTTGCAGAACCAAAAATTCCATCTAATCCATTTGTTCTATATCCTAATGTATTTAAATCGTCTTGTGCTATTAATACATAATTGCTTAAACTTCCTCTTCTAATAGTTGGGTATCCACCTGTACTACAAGCAGGACGTCCCCATCTTTTGTCAAAATGTACCCATGTTGGAGTTAAAGAAAGCGGTTCTAAGTATGACCAGATTTGTGCATTATTTGCACTATTCCATAGTCTCGTTCTTTGACTTTGTGTTAATGTTTGACCTACATCAAATGCAACTCCTGCATAATGTTGTGATTGTGTCTACACAGTTGAACCACTTTTGATTATCGTGCAAAAGATAATTGATTTTGGCGTTGTTAAACTTCAGTCCCCATCAAATCGACGTACTTATGTACGCCTCATTGATGTCTCCTTTGTTTGCCTAGCCAAAATGCAATTCTTTTTTGCACTTATATTTTCTATTAATTTTTTATCACATTAGCTTATCTATATCTATTTTTAATTCAAATTTTACAGATTTATCGTGATAAATATAAATTTTATCAATTATCATATTTAGTATTGCTTTATCTGGTACTTCCGCTTCTATAATTTGATTAAAATAG
>CAMLUO010000057.1 GCA_946487895.1 uncultured Clostridium sp. | reverse complement strand
ATGCGACATTTATTATAAAAATTTTATAATAATATTTTTTTAATTTAAAAATGTCGCATGAGAAACGTCCCCAATGCGACACCCGTTAGTCCCTGCTTTTTAAATCTCTAAATTTTTCATCAAATTCTGGTAAATGTTTTTTCAAATTAACCGCTCTTAAATTTCTATCAGTAAAGCAATGCTTAGTCTCTGCTAAAATTACAGGCTTACCAGTATTTTTATCACTAACGTCATAACCAATTGTCATACGAACACCATTATATTCTTTAACAAAAACTTTAATTATTATAGAATCTTCAAAAGTTACATGATGTTTATATTCACAATTAACAGCTAAAACTGGAATATTAATACCAAGTTTTTCAAAAGCAGAATATGGCATATCGTATTGTTCAAGCCAATAGCATCTTGCTTCTTCCAAATATCTTATATAATTAGAATGATGGACAATTCCCATTCCATCTGTTTCATAATAATTAATTTTTCTTTCAAAAACAGGTTCTATTATTTCTTCCATAAAATCGCATCCTTTCATCTAAAGTATTATAAATACAAAAAAATTTTTTGTCAAATAGTTGAAAATGTAAACATAAAGTGGTACACTAATAAATGTTTATTTGCATTAAGTTTCTAGATATAGAAACAAATAAAAAAACGGAGGTAAATAATATGATTGAAATTGTTGGTCGGATTGAAGGGGAAGTAAAGTTAAGTGATGAAAAGACTGAAAAGTCAGTTAAAGTTTCCAAAAAAAGACTTGTTAAAGAAATCTCTGAAATCGAAGACTTAGTAAGAAATCCTAATGATAAAATGGAGTTAGAAATATTAAAAGCATGGATTTTTAATGTTTATGCAATCTATTTAAGAGAACAAAAACAAGTGATAGAACTGTATTTTACACCAGAGAGTTTTTGGAGAAAAATAGCTGATGTTATAATGAAAGACAATATCAAAGTTTATAACATGCTAAACAAAATCATTGAAGACGAACAAAAAAATAATCGTATTAAAAGAAGAGAAAGTATATAGCAATATATACGAAAGGAAGGTGCTATTAAAAACGTAGCACCTTTTTTATGTCTTTATTTAGGCTGTTTTTTTCTGGAAAAAAATGTCTCAAAAAGAAACGGCCTAAATAGAGACACTTGAAAAACAATTAAAATAATGATATAAGAAAGCTATAAAATAAGTAGAAGAAAGATGGAGTAAAAATGAAAAAAATAAATGGAATAATAATGCAATATTTCGAATGGTATGTGGATTGCAAACAAAATCTATGGAATGATATAACAAAAGAAGCAGAAAAATTAGCAGATTTAGGAATAACAGCTTTATGGCTTCCACCAGCATACAAAGGAATGGGTGGAAAAGATGAAATTGGTTATGCAGTATATGATTTATATGATTTAGGAGAGTTTGACCAAAAAGGAACAATAAAAACAAAATATGGTTCAAAAGATGAATATCTAAATTGCATAATGACTTTAAAACAAGCAGGAATTGAAAGCTATGCAGATATAGTTTTAAACCATAAAATGGGAGCAGATTACCTTCAAACAATACCAGCGATAAAAATTGATTGGGGAGATCATAATAAACCAGTAGCAAATCAAGAAGTTGTTAGAGTTGCAACTAAATTCACATTTCCAGGAAGAAATCATAAGTATTCAGATTTTGAATGGAATTGGACACACTTTGATGGAATAGATTACAATGATAAAACAAAAGAACATGCAATCTTTAAATTTAAAGATAAAGATTGGAGTGCAGCAGTTGACGAAGAGTATGGAAATTATGATTATCTTATGGGTGCAGATTTAGACTTCAAAAATCCAGAAGTTGTGGAAGAGTGTACAAAATGGGGAAAATGGTATTTAGAAACAACAAAAGTAGATGGATTTAGATTAGATGCAGTAAAACATATAGATGCAAACTTTTATAAAAATTGGATTAAAGAATTAAGAAAAGAATCTGGAGATGAATTATTTACAGTTGGAGAATACTGGAGTGGAGATATTTCAAAATTACATAGATATATAACAGAAACAGAAGGAGAAATCTCATTATTTGATGTGCCATTACATTATCATTTAGAAGTGGCATCAAAAGATGAAAATTATGATATGTCAAAGATATTAGAAGGAACATTAGTAAAAGAAAACCCAAGTAAAGCAGTAACCTTTGTTGATAATCATGACACACAACCAGGACAAAGCCTGCAAAGTTTTATACAAGGATGGTTTAAACCAGCAGCATATAGTATCATCTTATTAAGAGATGAAGGTTATCCATGTATTTTCTATGGGGATTTCTATGGTATACCACATGACAACATACCACCAGTAGAAGAATTAAAAACTATATTAGAAATAAGAAAAGAAAAAGCATATGGTGTGCAACATGACTATTTTGACCATCCAGATTATATTGGCTGGACAAGAGAAGGGGATAGCGAGCATTTGCAATCTGGAATAGCAGTTGTTATATCAAATAGTTTTGACGGAGAAAAAAGGATGTATATTGGAAAAGATTTAGTAGGAGAGAAATTTGTAGATGCCTTAGCTAACTGCGAAGAAATTGTGGAAATAGACCAAGAAGGGTGTGGAACTTTTAAAGTAAAAGGAAAATCTACATCAATTTGGGTGCGAATTTAATGTCTCATTGGGGACGTTTCTATATGAGACATTTTGTCCACTTTGGGACACATCTTTGCAAATTCAGAAAAATGTGAAAAAAGTGTTGACAATAGCCTAAAAGCATTGTATAATATATGGGCATGAAAGAGCGATGAAGCCAAATGTGGCTACACCACTACAAAAATGTAGGGTGGAGGGAACTTTGGTGGAGTATGTCATGGCAAAGACCAGGCGGTAAGTTTATAAAAAATGTACTTATCCCAGAATTATCATGCATATTTTGGGCTTTTATATAGGTGAAACACAAAACACCAGAGTACGTTCTAACTTGCCACTGTAAAATCAAAAAACAGGAGAAAAGCTTGAATTGAGGTCATCAATAATTCACAAGGGTAGGGGACATTCCTTAAGCCCAAGTGGGAAAGACCAAAAGGTAAGGTGTGTCCCCTGTCATAAAGAAAAAGAAGGAGGGAAAATTACAATGGCAAACATAGCAACAAGTGAGAAAATAAGAATAAGACTTAAAGCATATGACCATGTAGTTTTAGATCAGTCTGCTGAAAAAATAGTAGATACTGCTAAAAAAACAGGAGCAAAGGTTTCAGGTCCTATTCCATTACCAACACAAAAAGAAATAGTAACAATTTTGCGTTCTCCACACAAATACAAAGATTCAAGAGAACAATTTGAAATGAGAACACATAAAAGAGTTATTGATATTCTTTACCCAACACAAAAAACAGTTGACAGTCTAATGAAATTAGAATTACCAGCTGGTGTTGATATAGAAATCAAACTTTAATTAAATTATCAAAACCAAGCTGATATCAACATTTAAAAATGCTAATTCAAAATATCAGCCAATAGTTAGGAGGAAAAAATGAAAAAAGGAATAATCGGAAGAAAAATTGGTATGACACAAATATTTGATGAAAAAGGAAATGTTATACCAGTAACAGTTATAGAAGCTGGACCATGTGTTGTAGCACAAGTAAAAACAGTAGAAACAGATGGATACAATGCAGTTCAATTAGGATTTGGAGATGTAAAAGATAAACACATCAACAAACCAGAAGCAGGACATTTTGCAAAAGCAAAACTTGCTAACAAAAAACATTTAAGAGAATTCAAATTAGACGATGTAGAAAACTACAAAGTTGGAGATGAAGTAAAAGCAGATGTTTTTGTAGCAGGAGATAAAATAGATGTTCAAGGAATATCAAAAGGAAAAGGATTCCAAGGTGTTATCAAAAGACATGGACAACACAGAGGACCAATGGGACATGGATCTATGTATCATAGAAGACCAGGTTCAATGGGATCTACATCAACACCAGGTAGAGTATTTAAAGGTAAAAAACTACCAGGACATATGGGAAGAGTTACAGTTACAATACAAAACTTAGATGTTGTAAGAGTAGATATGGATAAAAATGTAATATTAGTAAAAGGTAGTGTTCCAGGAGCTAAAGGAGCTATCTTAAAAGTAAAATCAGCTGTAAAGGCTAGTAACTAGAAGGAAGGAGGAAGACGAGAATGCCAAAAGTAGATGTATTAGATATAAAAGGTAAAAAAGTTAGTGATATAGAATTAGCAGATAGTGTATTTGGAATCGAACCAAATGAAGCTATAGTACATAGCGTATTAGTAAACTATTTAGCTAATCAAAGACAAGGTACACAAAGTACAAAAACAAGAGCAGAAGTTTCTGGTGGTGGTAAAAAACCATGGAGACAAAAAGGAACAGGTAGAGCAAGACAAGGTTCAATCAGAGCTCCACAATGGATTAAAGGTGGTATTGCTTTAGGACCAAAACCTCGTTCATATAAATATACAGTTAATAAAAAAGAAAAAAGACTTGCAATAAAATCAGTATTAAGTTCTAAAGTTTTAGAAAAAGAATTAACAGTTGTTGACAAATTAGAATTAAAAGAAATCAAAACAAAAACTATGGTAAAAGCATTAGCGGATTTAAAAGTTGAAGGAAAAACATTAATAGTTCTTCCAGAAAACAACAAAAATGTTTTAATGTCATCAAGAAACATTGAAGGAGTTAAAACAATAGTTGCTAATAACATAAACATATTTGATTTATTAAAATATACAAATCTAATTTTACCAGTAGACACTGTTAAAAAATTAGAGGAGGTGTACGCATAATGTTACCAGAAGAAATTATAATTGCACCAGTTGTTACTGAAAAAAGTAATGACCAATTACAAGAAGGTAAATACACTTTCAAAGTAAACAAAAAAGCAACAAAAGTTGAAATAGCAAAAGCTGTTGAAAAACTTTTTGAAGTTAAAGTATTAAAAGTAAACACTATGACAGTAAATGGAAAGAAAAAAAGAGTTGGATATCATGTTGGAAAAACATCTGACTGGAAAAAAGCAATAGTTACTATTGATACAAATCCAGCAGAAGAAACATATTTAGCTAAAGGTGGAAAAGAAGTTAAAGTTTCTAAAAAATATAAAGATTCAATTGACGAATTTATGGGAGCTTAAAAATTAGAAAAGGAGTAGTTGATTATGGAAAATAAAGAAAAAGAAAATCAACAAGATAAAGTAGTAAGCTCAAAACAACAAAAAAGAATGAATTTTCTTGAATATCTTCAAAAAACTCAAGAAGATAAAAAAGAAAGAAGAAAAAAAGGCGAAATTATGAATCGGAGTTGAGGGAACATCTATTAGAAAAACTGTTGAACCTGATAGTATAATAGAAGGCACAGATATAAATCCTTCAATAGATGCCATAGAATACGCCAGAGTATTTGGAAAAGCAAGAAAAGAAGAACAAAAGGACAAAGAAGATAATGAAGAAAGAGAGTAAAATATCTGGAAAATACCAGGAAAATAAAGAATATCTGTAAGCGGAGCAGGAAAAAATCCGTAAGGAAGGAGAATAAAAAATGGGAATGAAACACTTTAAAGCATATACACCATCAAGAAGAAATATGACAGTTTCAGATTTCGCAGAAGTAACAAAGAAAACTCCTGAAAAATCATTACTTGCAAAGAAAAGAAAAAATGCAGGAAGAAACTCATATGGTAGAATAACAGTAAGACACCAAGGTGGTGGAAATAGACAAAAATATAGAATAGTAGATTTTAAAAGAAGAAAAGATAATATGGAGGCAACTGTTATAGGAATCGAATATGATCCAAACAGAAGTGCAAATATAGCATTAATCCAATATACAGATGGTGAAAAATCATATATTATAGCACCACAAGGATTAAAAGATGGAGATAAAGTAATATCAGGAGAAGCTGTTGATATAAAACCAGGAAACTGTATGCCAATAAGCTCAATTCCAGTAGGTACATTAATTCATAATATAGAATTAAATCCTATGCAAGGTGGAAAATTAGTTAAAGCAGCAGGACAAAGTGCACAATTAATGGCTAAAGAAGGAAAATATGCACATGTAAGATTACCATCAGGAGAAATGAGATTAATCTTATCAAAATGTAGAGCAACTATTGGAGTAATAGGAAACAGTGATCATGAAAATGTTAAAATAGGTAAAGCAGGAAGAAAAAGACATATGGGTGTAAGACCAACAGTTAGAGGATCAGTTATGAACCCAGTAGATCACCCACATGGTGGTGGTGAAGGTAGAGCACCAATAGGACACGCAGGACCATTAACACCTTGGGGCAAACCAGCTCTTGGATATAAAACAAGAAACAAAAAGAAACCATCAAATAAATTTATTGTTAAGAGAAGAAAATAATTTTTACTGTGTTAAATTAATAATACAAAATTTTCTTGAAAGGAGGAAAATTTTAAATGTCAAGATCAAGCAAGAAAAAACCATATGTAGCACCTGAACTACTTAAAAGAGTAGAAGCTATGAATGAAACAGGAAATAAAGAAGTTCTAAAAACATGGTCAAGAGCTTCAACAATATATCCACAAATGGTTGGACACACAATAGCTGTTCATGATGGAAGAAAACATGTTCCAATTTATATTGCAGAAGAAATGATTGGACACAAATTAGGTGAATTTGCACCTACAAGAACTTTTAAAGGTCATGCAGGAGACAAGAAAACTAAAAAATAGAGTTAGGAGGTTATGAAAGTGCAAGAGCAAGAAACAGTTGTAAAAAATGAGGCTAGAGCAACTCTAAAATATGTAAGAATATCTGCAAGAAAAGTAAAAATCGTAGCAGACTTAATTAGAGGAAAAGATGTAGACCAAGCTTTAGCAATAGTAAAATTTACACCAAAAGCAGCATCTGAAATAATAGAGAAATTATTAAAATCAGCAATAGCAAATGCTGAAAACAATCATGATATGAAATATGAAAATTTATATGTAGCTGAAATATATGCAAACCAAGGTCCAACTTTAAAAAGAATTAGACCAGCAGCAAAAGGTTCAGCAGTAAGAATTAGAAAAAGAACAAGTCATATAACAATAGTTCTAAAAGAAAGAAAATAGAAAAGGAGGCTTAGGATTTATGGGACAAAAAGTACATCCAACAGGAGTAAGAGTTGGAATAATCAAAGACTGGAACTCTAAATGGTATGCAGACTCTAAACACTTTGCAGATTATTTAGTAGAAGACCAAAAAATCCGTAAATTTTTAAAGAAAAAATTATATCTTGCTGGAATTTCAAAAATTGAAATAGAAAGAACAGCAAAATTTGTTAAAGTAAATCTATATACAGCTAAACCAGGAATAGTAATAGGAAAAGGTGGAGCAGGTGTAGAAACAATAAAAAATGAATTAGTAAAATTAATCAACAAAGATGTTAACTTAAATATAGTAGAAGTAAAAAATATAGATACAGATGCACAATTAGTTGCTGAAAATATTGCTGGGCAACTAGAAAGAAGAATTTCATTCAGAAGAGCTATGAAACAATGTATGCAAAAAGCTATGAAATCAGGTGCTTTAGGAATAAAAACTGCAGTATCTGGAAGATTAGGTGG
>CAMLUO010000056.1 GCA_946487895.1 uncultured Clostridium sp. | reverse complement strand
CACTACTTAATGCCCTTTTATTATGTTAAACGGGCATTTAAAATTTTATTTAACTAAAAATTCATAAATTAATATAAATATGCCTTTTAAATGTGGCATATTTATATTTAATTATCAAAACATTAGTTATTTGTACCTGTTCCATCAAATGGAATAAATTTATTTACAACACTTTCTTTACTTACATCTTCTAACCTAAACATCATAAATGAAGTATTAATCTTATTATCAACTAATTGTTCAACTTCTTCTTGTGTTGAATGTTCAGCTAAAACAAGTTCACTAACTAAAATTTGTCTTGCATTATTCAACATTTTCTTCTCACCTGTTGATAATCCTTTTTCTTTTTGTTTAAAACTTAAGTTTCTAACAACATCTGCAACTTCATAGATATCTCCACTCTTCATTTTATCCATATTATCTCTATATCTTTTATTCCAGTTTTTATCCATTTCTGTTTCATCTTTTTCTAGTATTCCTATAACTTTTTCTGCCGAGCTTTTATCTATAATATTTCTTACTCCAACTTCTTCTGCCTTTGCTGTTGGTACCATTACCTTAACCTCACCTGGCATCTTTAGTATGTAATAAGATTGTTTCTTTCCTAGTATGTCTTTTTCCTCTATTGAATCTATAACCCCTGCTCCATGCATTGGGTACACAATTTTGTCTCCTACATTGAACATGTAAGTCAACTCCTTTCAGCATTTTTTATATATTCGGCAAAAAAAGATAATAAAGTTATGTAAATAGTTGATTGTATTTAAATAACTTTATTGGATTTTTTAACCATTTCTATTATACACCAAAAAGTAGCAAAAGTCAAAGCCTTTGCTACTTATTTTTATGTATATTTTTCCTGTAACCTTTGATTTTCTAAGGAAAAACTTTTTTCAAAATTTTTTCCTTTAATTTTAATACCTTACTCCTGTCACATAAAATTTTATTTGTTTGTAGAACCAAATCCTCCTGCTCTTTCTCCTTCTGCTGCATCATCATCTGTCACTAAATATTTTTGGAATATTGCTTGACCTATTGCATCTCCTTTTTTGATTTCAACATCTTCATCTTTTATATTATAAAATGCAAACATGATATGACCATCATTATCAACATTTCCATAGTAATCTTTATCTACTACTCCTACACTATTTGCTAATATTAATCCTTTTTTCTTAGGATTTGAACTTCTATTATATAATAATAACATTTCATCATCTTGCATATATGCTTTTAATCCTGTTTTTACTAAAGTTGGATTAGTTCCTTTTTTAAAACTTGGTATTACCACATCTTCTGCCGCTTCTATATCATATCCTGCAGAATATTTTGTTTTTCTAATTGGTAAATTAATATTTTTATCCTCAAAACCTTTAGCTACTTCAAAACCTCTTAATCTTTCCATTTTTAAATCCTCCTAAAAAATTTCTAACTCAATGTCCGTCCCCTAATCCCTCTTTTTAGGGATTTTTAGGACCGTCCCTAAATCCCTCCTATTTTTTCACATTTTATTTTTATTGTCAATAGTAACATTTATTTTTCGACAAAATATAATATTAGTAACTATATTACAAGGAGACGTTACGATATGCGAAAGATTTTATCTTTAAATAATTTACTTCTAAATGAAGTTGGATATATATATAATTTAAATTGTTCCGAAAACGTAAAGAAAAGGCTTTTAGATTTAGGATTAGTAAAAGATACTTGTATCGTCCCAGTTCTAAAAAGTCCTTCTAAAGGCATTAGAGCTTTTGATATTAGAGGTTCATTAATTGCTATTAGAGATGAAGATAGCAATTTAATTTCTGTTTATACTAAAAGTATTTAACAATATCATTTTTGTAATTAAGTTATATTTCATTGTCACCATACTTTAAATCCTTCATATATTATAGTAATTATTTAATGCATTTTTTAATTATAAAAGAGGTGTCATATGGGTCTTACAAAATCATCTACTGGAACTGATTTGCTTAGTTCTGATAGTGAATATTATAAAAATGAAAATGGATATACTGTTGCACTTGCAGGTAATCCAAATGTAGGTAAATCCACTATTTTTAACAGCTTAACTGGTTTACATCAACATACTGGAAATTGGCCTCGGCAAAACTGTTAGTAATGCAACTGGCTCTTATTCTTATAAAGATGATGACTTTCTTTTAGTTGATATTCCTGGTACATATTCTATTTTATCTTCATCACAAGAAGAAGAAATTGCAAGAGATTATATTTGTTTTGGAAATCCTGATGCTACGATTATTGTAGTAGATGCTACATGCCTTGAAAGAAATTTGAATTTAGTTTTTCAAATTATGGAGATTACTGATAATGTTATAGTTTGTGTTAATTTATTAGATGAAGCTAAGAAAAAACATATTAAAATTGATTTGAATTTATTGTCTGATATGCTTGGTGTTCCAGTTGTTGGTACTATTGCAAGAAAAAAATCTAGTTTAAACAATTTGCTTGATGTGACTTATAAAGTTTGCCAAAAAAAGATATGTCCTAAACCTAAAAAAATAAATTACAACTCAGTTATTGAAGATTGCATAACCAAATTAGAAATTAAATTAAAAGAATTATATGACTTTCCTTCTAATTTATATAGATGGATTTCTTTGAAATTGCTAGAAAATGAAACTGATATTATTTCTTCAATTGAAAAGCATTTAAATGTTGACTTTTCTAAAAATATAGAACTTGAAGAAATGCTTGAAAGTTTGCAAAATATTTTAAATAATTCAAACATTACTAAAACAAATTTCAGAGATAATATTACTTCTTCTATAATGAAACAAGCTGAAGAAGTCTGCAAGAAGGTATGCAAATTTGAAGATGAAACTTATTCTAATCGAGATAAAAAAATAGATAAGATATTAACATCGAAAACTTTTGGTATTCCAATAATGATAATATTTCTAGGTATTATCTTTTGGATTACTATTGTTGGAGCAAATTATCCATCTCAATTATTATTTTCATTTTTTGGTTATGTACAAGAAAATTTAATTGATTTTGCAAATTTACTAAACTGCCCTGCTTGGCTCTCTGATATGCTTATATTAGGTGTTTATAGAACTTTAACTTGGATAATTTCTGTAATGCTCCCTCCTATGGCAATATTTTTTCCTTTATTTACAATATTAGAAGATTTAGGATATTTGCCTAGAATTGCTTTTAATATGGATGGCTTTTTCAAAAAGTGTTGTTGCTCTGGAAAGCAGATGATTACTATGTGCATGGGTTTTGGATGCAACGCTGCAGGTGTTACTGGTTGTAGAATTATAAACTCTCCTCGTGAAAAACTAATTGCTATTTTAACAAATAGTTTTGTACCTTGTAATGGAAGATTTCCTTTCCTAATTACGATTGCTACAATATTTATTGCAGGAAGTGTTCAAGGGTTTAGTGGTTCTATAATTTCTACAATTGCAGTTTTATTAGTAATACTACTTGGAATTTTCATGACTTTACTAATATCTAAAATTCTGTCCAAAACACTTTTAAAAGGTATGCCTTCTTCTTTTGTTTTAGAATTACCACCATATAGAAAACCTCAATTTGGAAAAATTCTTGTTAGGTCAATTTTTGATAGAACATTATTTGTTTTAGGAAGGGCTATTTGTGTTGCAGCTCCAGCTGGTCTTGTTATATGGATTTTTGCAAATGTTGGTATTAATGGTGAAAGCTTATTAAATATTATCGCTAATTTTCTAAATCCTTTCGCAAGTCTCATGGGCTTAGATGGCTATATTTTAACTGCTTTTATTTTTGGAATTCCTGCAAATGAAATTGTTTTACCTATTATTTTGATGTGTTATCTTGGAAATGGCACTTTAGTAAATTTAGATGATACTTTTGCTATTGGAAATATTTTAGTTCAAAATGGTTGGACTATTCTTACTGCTATTAATGTTATGATTTTTACTTGCTTACATTTTCCTTGTACTACTACTTTGCTTACTATAAAAAAAGAAACTGGCAGTTTAAAATGGACTGTTATCAGTTTCCTTATTCCAACTGTTTGTGGTATTGTTCTTTGTATGTTTACAACTTTAATTTATAATGTTTTTGAAATTATCTAGAAATTTTTATAAAAACACTTGAATTTTTTTCTAATTATATATATAATCTATTTGACAAAAATTTTTATTTTATGTATAATTAATTATATCAAACATATAATAATAACAAAGCAACAGCTTTTTTATAAGTCCTTTACGTGCGAAAGTCAGCTTCATGCTGTGAGTATTTTAATACCTAGCCGTAAAGGGCTTATCTTTTTTAAATCAAACGGATTTTTTTTACTATAAAAATTCTTCCACCCTTTTTTATAATCATATAAATCAACAATTAGTCCAAACTTTTTCTTTAGAAAATTATAATATCTCATATCACTTTGCAAAAAGGCTCTTTGTATTGACCAATTACAATAATCTACAATTTGTAAACATACTTCTCCAGATGGAGTTTGTGGTAAAATTTTTTGATTAGAATCAATAGTAGTATTTAATTTATTTTCTGTATAATTTAATGACCTTTGTATTGCTTGTTCTAATGGTACTTGTCTCTTTTTACTACCCCTAGTTGCAATGTAAATATAGTTATTATTAGATAGATGTAGTATATTTTTAAATAAATTTGTTATTAAAGAATCATATAATTCTTGTGTATTTCCATTAAACTTTTGAAATACATGTTGTGTTTTTCTGGCAACAACAATATTGCAAGTAAAAGGTAAGTCTTTTAATAAAGTAAAAACTTTATATCTAACCTCAGGACAATCATCTTTTGCATGAAAAGCTATTTGAGTTTTTTTCATAGATGGAATATCTTTCAAATATTCATCATTTAAAACTTCGCACTTTAATTCATTAAGTTTTTTCCTTAAAAATTCTGGTTCCGTAGTTCTTATAAAACCCATAAGTAATATTTTTGATGCTCCGTTTTCTTTACCTACTATCCAATCACCTTTCCTATTATAAAATGTTGTATCTCCTGATTCATCTACAAAAAAGTAATTATTATTATAAACATTCTCTTTCATATGTACTTCCTTTCTTTTTTATTTTATCAGAATTCCTGATGTTCTCTCTTTTTCGCCTATGTTTTCTACATAATAAGCTAAAATTTCCATCCTATTTTTTACTCTTTCTAACGTTTGTGCCCCTTTACTTATAAGGGCTATTGCACGAAATTCTTCTATAACATCATTTGAATAATTTTCAAATTCTTCTCCAACTACTCCAGGTTTAGATGAAAAAAATACAGATAATTTATTATCAATTTTTTCTAATGCTTTGAGCTTTTTTTCTGTATCTACCGTAAAATCTACCAATCCAAAGCCCATTAGCATCATCAAAAATTTTATATATCTTTTTTTCATTCCAGTTAAAATTATTTTACCTCTATTTTCATTTGTAATTTGATTAATTTGGAATAATAAAATTTCAACTTCATTTTTGCCTTCTATAATATTATCTGTTGTAGTAACATATTTCCTTATAGTCATGTCAGGAGCTCCTAATGATACTTTATTATCAAAAACACCTATTATATTATAAAACAATTTATCAAACTCTTTTCTTTCATTATTAAATCCTATAATTTTACAAAAAGAATCTAAATCCTCTATTCTTTGTAAGTATTTTTCTAGTTTTGAGTCTGTTAACGAATTCAAAATTTCGCCAGCACGCAAACGTTCTTGATTTTGTAAAAATCTAAAATACTCTGTAATATCAGTATCTGAAGCTTCAATTATCTTTGTAACAGACACATTAAATCCTTCAAATTTTCCCTTTATAACAGAAGGTAAATCAGAATATTTTAATCTTACATTTCCTTTATTTTTTAATTTTTTCTTCAATTTTTCAAATTCTATGTCAGTTCTTTCACCATAAAATTCCTGTATTTCCTCTATAATTTTTCTAGAAAATTCACTATGTATTTCATATCTTCCTTCTACAAATTCATAAATCGTTGTTAATCTTTGCTGCCCATCCACTATTTCTGATTTAGCTCCTTTTTCATTTGGAGTTTTTAATTGCCTCATAATAATGTTACCAATAGGATAACTTTTTATTATACTATATATTAATTTATCCTTAAAATCATTTTTCCATATATAATTTCTCTGATATTTTGGTCTTAAATCTAAACCTCCAAATTCAACTATTCTAATATTTGTAATTAATGTCATAATAGCAAATGACTCTAATGCAAATTCTAATCTTTTCCCCATAATTCCCTCCTTGTTTTTCACATTCTACCATTTTTAATCTAAAAAGTCAACATTTTCAAAAGATTCTTTGAGAATCTTTCTTTTTTCGTTTTTATTATATGTTACATCTAACTAAAAAAAATTATTCACTTGATTTTTATTAATATATTCTGTATAATATCTAAAACTCTGCACTTTTACAAATATTACTTTTATTTATTAAAAGGAGAAATTCACATGAGTAACATGGAATTAGAAATGAAAATACTAAATATAAACGAAAGAGAACTATCTAAAAAAATAGAAAAGCTTGGCGGAAAATATATAAGCACATCTAAGCAATATTTATATGTATATGACTTAATGTATATCAACCAAAGATACCATTCTTTTTTATATGAGCTAAACAACGAAACTTTAAAATTAAGAAAAGATATAAATTTAGAAAAAATCAAAAATCTATTTTTCGAAATAGACCAACTATTATCTGATACTGACATATTATTCCTAAAAAATAAATTTAACATTAATAATCTAAGTCAAATATTCACTATGCCTGAAACTTCAATTGAAAAAATCTTGAATGATAAAAAATTATTATACTTTATAGATAAATATAAAATGACAACTAAAAAGTGGATTAGATTAAGAAAAACTGTTGAAGAAAATGCAAATGGAGAACAAAAAAAAACAACTACTTTAACAATAAAACATATTCTAAAAAATAATAATTCTGGTATTCAACAAATGAAAGAGACCGAAATCTTAGTTAATTCTCTTGAAGAAACAAATGAATTACTTGAAAACTTAGGTTTTTCTTACAGAAGTTATCAAGAAAAAAGGAGAATTAAGTATATTCTAAATGAGCATGAAATAGACATTGATACTTGGCCTAAACTTCCTACATATTTTGAAGTAGAAGGAAAAGATAAAAAGGATTTAGAAAATTTACTAAATCTTTTAGGCTATTCTTTTGAAGAAGCAGTTTCATGTACTGTTGATGAAATTTATCAAACTATTGGAATGGATATTAATAATATGAAAGAATTGCGTTTTTAAGAAAATAATCTCACAATATAAAATCCAAACATCAACAGTAATATAACTCCTTTTTCTCTAGTCAATACATGCTTTTTCCCAATAAAATTAAAACACCAAATAACAAAAGTTGATATTATCAAATATATCAAATTATTATTAAAATCTTGTGAAAAGTTAAATGGTGTTATAATTGCCCCAACTCCAAGAATCAAAAATAAATTCAAAACACAAGAACCAACTAAATTTCCAACAGCTAAATCAGTATCTTTCTTTATAACAGCCACAATTGAAGTAACTAATTCTGGCATAGCAGTACCTATTGCAATTATAGTAAGACCAATTACGCTTTCTGGAACATTTAATTCCATAGCAATATTAGTCGCATAATCAACAACAAAATCTCCACTATATTTTAACAAGACAATTCCAATAATAATAAAGAAAATAGATGCAGATATTTTTATATGTTTAAATTTATCTGACTTCAAATTATCTTTATATGCTTTTTTTATGTCTTTTATCTCTGTAAAAATTGGATATGAAAAATATAAAATAAACAAAAAAATTAGAATTAATCCATCTCGCATATCTAATACATTTGGCGTACTAAATATACCTATGCTCAAACACCATATTATTATAGCTGAAATAAATGCCATTGGAATATGGATTTTAACCGCTTCTTTGTCTATTTCTACTGGTCTAATCACACACATTAATCCCAAGATAAATAGCAAATTACACAAATTACTCCCAATAGCATTTCCTAAAATCAAATCATTAGCTCCACTAGTGGCAGAATTAATCGTTATAATTAACTCTGGCATGGAAGTTCCAAGTGCTACAATTGTTAAACCTATTAACACCTCTGGTATGTGAAATTTTTTTGCAATATTACTTGCGCCTTTAACTAACAAATCTGCACCTACAACTAATAGCACAAACCCCAATACTATCATAATGATATTAAAAAACATATTAAAATTTATTCCTTGTATAATATATTTAGGTTTTTAAAAGGTTACCCATAAACCTTGATATTCAATTATATCTTTCTATGATATAATTATTATATTAGCACTGTGGACTCTTTATTTTCCTTGTAGCTTTGACTACTGTAGGAAGAATATTGCCACAGTTTTATTATTAATTGGTAATTAGTTAGATAAGACTTTGA
>CAMLUO010000055.1 GCA_946487895.1 uncultured Clostridium sp. | reverse complement strand
TGCGTTTTGGATGCTGGTGGTTTTTCATTATGACCATGCGCTAGCATTTAGTACTTTTTATTGCTTTTGAAAGCACAAAAAACGCACACTGGAAGTGTGCGCACACTGGAAAAAATTTTCTTGTTCCTCATTCCTAAACTCGGAACAAGAAAATTTTTTCCATTAACTCATTTCATTCGTTAATCCATATATTTAATTTTACTGTATTAAAATAACTTTTTTCAATTTTTCTAATTTTGGTTTTCAAAGCATTCAGTTCTACATTATATAAAGTGCTGGACGGAAGGTAATGCTGATGTCGGCATAGCCATTATTGCTAAAGCGTAGGCTCGCTCTGCTGTAGCTACGCTTAAGGGAATTGCCTCCTCGATGAACAAACGGAGAGCGTGTGTTATTTTTTTCTGCTACATATTCATAACAATTTCCTTCTAAATCATAGATGTTTTGTACTTTGTCATATTCATTTTTTCCTGCTGTTGTTTTACTTCCTGTATGTCTATTTGCATCATATGTTCTTACATCATATGTCTCCCCTTGTGCTGGTTTTTTTCCATCTACAAATTTCATTACCATATCCCATTGTATTCCTGAACACATTGCACTTCTTACTGTTGTACTATTACTACTGTTGTACATTGTTTTTGCTATACCTTTAAATTCTGTTTGTGTTTCATTTGTATATACTGTTGCATTTTGCTTACTTATTACTGTTGTTCCGTCTGTATCTTGTCCTACTTCATATCTTGCAATATAAAATCCATTATATTTCATTACTGCATTTCTTTCTGCTGTTTCATTACTTTCTGGATTATCTGACCCTTGTATTCCTTCTGGTAAATAGCCTGTATCTGTAAGCGTTGAACCTTCTGGTGTATAATCAATCTTACTATCATAATAACTTGGATAACTCAAATCTCTTATATATTCTCCTCCTGTTGCTACTGGTATCCATACAAATTGATTATATAATGTTTGTACATTATATGCTCCATCATCATTTTTCGTTGTCCAATTTACATCTGCTAATTCCTCTTCTGGTATATCATATATTACTAATCCACTTGATACTTTTTGTTCTTCTGGTATTTTTGATACAACAAATCCTGCTGGCACTGTTGCTTTATTTCCTTCTGAGTCTGTATAATTATTTTTTACTGTTGTTGCTACTATTTCTCCTGGTTGTACACCACCTGTTGTTCCTCCACCTGGATTTTCACCAGTTCCTGGTCCTGTTATATTTCCATCTGCGTCTATTGTATACACTCTATTTGATGGTGCTCCAAATGTTACTGTTATTGTTCCATTTGCTCCATCTTCTGCTGTTGCATTTGTTCCATTTGTTCTAAACTCTGTATTTAAATCCTCTGCTGTTATATCTCCTGTTCCTCTTTTTTCTGCTACTGCTCCTGCATATGCTAATTGTATTTCTTCTTTTTCTCCTTCTACTCCTGTTTGTGTTTTAGCATCTTGTGCTCTTGTTAATATTCCATTTTCTCCTGTTAATGTTGCAATTGATACTCCTGCTAATATTAATAACACGATAATTGTGGTTACTAAAGCGATTAATGTTATTCCTCTATTTCTCATATTTTTGCCTTTTTCTCCTTTCATATTCATCTAAAAATTCCTCCTTCTTTTGTTGATTTATGTAATTTAAAGTTTTTATTATTATTAACCCTATTTAAGATTTTTCTGTATACAAAAAGTTAATTTACCTTATAATTATTCCCATTTTTGTAAATAGTATTCAATACTAATTACTTCAGACAAAATATGAACTTTTCAATATACTTTTTTCTATCTACAAAAATAGACTCAATTATTATGTATCTATTGTATACATTTATAATAATTAAGTCAATATTTTTAATGTTACATTTTTGTTACATTTTTGTTACATTATTTCATCAAAGTAGTTGGGTCAATTGGCAAAGAATCTTTCCAAATTTCGAAATGAAGATGTGGTTCATCAGCAATCTCAAATACCGCTGTATTTCCAACTGTTCCTATTGCCTGTCCCTTTTCTACTTTTTCTCCTTCAACAACAAATTCAGAAGTCAATAAATTTGAATATATAGTTTGATATTGGCCATCATGTTCTATCACTATTGTTAGTCCATATCTTGGGTCATTTTTTATTGATTTTATAGTTCCTGTTTCTGCTGCTTTTACTACTGTTGTTTTATCAGCTTTTATATCTATTCCAGTATGAGTTGTCCATTCTTGCAATGTTTCAGAATAAATTAGACTGTCTTTAGCATATTCTCTTACAATTTCACCTTCTACTGGTTTTTCAAAACTCAATTCCTTTTTTGTTTCATTCTCTTGGTTTTCTGTAGATGTAGCTACTGAATTCGCTGTATTTGTAGCATTTACATTATTTGCACTACTATTATTTGTATTTTTTGTACTATTACTAGTGTTTGTTGTATTAGAGTTTATGATATTGCTAGTATTTGTACTATTCATACTGTTTGTGCTATTTGTACTATTTGTATTGTTCATTTCATTTTCAGTTTCTTCAATTGACTTTCCTATTTCTGTACTTGCACTTTCACTTTCTTGTGAAGTATTATTTGTTAAATTCGCCATATCTTCAAGGCTCATTGTACTATTTTTAACCTCATCATTTAAATTTTTACTGTATAGAAATAAACCTGTAATTATAACTGCTAATATAATCACTCCTATTGTAGAATATAAAATGATTTTATCACTTGTAGACATCTCTTTCATTCTTCTATTATTTCTTCCCATAATATTCTCCTTTCAAATACTTATATATATATTACAAGTATTTCCTGTTTTAAGAAGAATATACATTTTTGCAATTTATTTTTTAATTTAAATCATTTACTTCTTTTATTTCTACACCAGTATAAAAATGATGAATTATATCTTCGCAATTATTTCCTTGTTTTGCCAAACTATCAGCTCCTGTTTGACTCATACCAACTCCATGTCCATATCCTTTTACAACAAATTTTATATTCCCATCTTGTTTAGTTATTTCGAAATTTGTTGACCTTAATCCAAAAGTACTTCTTACTTCTGTACCTGATATTTCATGATTTCCAAACTTAACAGTTCTTACTCTATTACTATCTGTATATTCCAATATTTTAATATCTTCATCATTATTAAAATCAATTTGTATATCAGAATATTTTTCTTTCAGTTTTGTTAATAACTCATCTTGAGTTAATTGCACTTCAGAAGCATACTGACTATATGCATCTTCTCCAGATGTTTCAACAACTTGTAAATATGGCATGTCACTTCCTCCACCCCAAACATTTACTGGTAATTCTGTTGTTCCACCACTATTTGAATGAAAAAATGCATTTATTGGTTGATTATTATATGTAATTATTTTTCCAGATGTTCCATATACACATTGCTCAATTTTTGCCCAATTACTTTCTCTTAAATTTTCGTCCCATCTATTTAGTCTATCTTCTTTTGAAATCCATGCCTGACAACAAGTTGAATCATCACATATGTCTGCATTATCATGTTTCTTATTTTGTATTTTATATATAGTATAAGTCCTTGCAACTATTGCTTGTGCTTTTAATGCCTCCAATTCAAAGTCTGCAGGCATTTCTGCTGATACTACATTACACAAATAATCATCTAATTTCACTTCTTCTACTTCTCCGGTTTTAGTATGTAATAACTTTATTGTTCCGTAATTTTCATAATTATATTCTGTAAATTGTGTGCTACTTTCTACCTGATTTTCTTGGTTGGTTTTGCTTTCTTCTTCACTGTTTGCTTCATCTAGTACAGTTGTTGCTATATCATTTTTTGTTAAAAGTGCTGGTAAAATAAAGCAAATAAAAATAAACATTATAAAATATATAGCAATTTTTTTCATACTTTCATCTTCTCCTCTCATGTCGCGTTGGGGACGTTTCCGAATGAGACATTTTGTCTCAAAAAGAAACGTCCCTAATGAGACATTGTCATTTTTCTTCTCATATTTTCTAATATTTTTCTCTCTAATCTTGAAACTTGTACTTGACTAATTCCTAAAATTTTTGCAACTTGTGCTTGAGTTTTTTCTTTGTAATATCTCAATAAAATTATCTTTTTTTCTCTATCTTTTAAATCTTTTATTAACTGCCCTATCGCTAATTTATTTGTAATTGATTCTTCTTCATTATTTTCTGTTGACAATGTATCTAATAAACTTATACTTTTTCCATCTTTATTATTTATATGTTTTGTACCTTCGATTGATTCAACAGAATTTGTAGCTTCCATAGCTAGAATTACATCTTCTAAATCTACTTTTAGCTCTTTTGCTATTTCCTGAATCTTAGGTTCTTTTCCTTGTTTATTCATTTTTTCTCTTTGTAATTCCCTTATTTTTATCCCTAAATCTTTTATACTTCTACTAACCTTTACTGGTCCATCATCTCTAATATATCTTTTTATTTCTCCTATCATATATGGAACTGCATATGTTGATAATTTGACTTCAAAATCTGTATTAAATCTTTTGATTGACTTGATAAATCCTAAACATCCAATTTGATATAAATCTTCTGGCTCATAACCTCTTCCATAAAATCTTTTTACTATACTCCATATAAGCCCATTGTTTTCTTCAATTAATTCTTCTAAAGCTTTTTTATCTCCACTTTGGGCTTTCTCTATTTTTTGTATATCTTCTTCACACATATATCAATGTACCCCTTATTTTGTTATATTAGCAAATTCACATCAGTCATTTACTAACATTTCAAATTCATCTTCAGTTTTTTCTTCTTTTTCTTTAATCTTTTTTGACATAGTAACTTTTGTGCCTAATCCTATTATTGATTCTATTTCCATACTATCCATAAAGCTTTCCATTATAGTAAATCCCATTCCTGACCTTTCTAAGTTTGGTTTTGTAGTGTATAATGGTTCTTTTGCAGCTTCGATATCTTCAATACCTTTTCCTGTATCTGAAATTTCTATTATAATCTCATTTTCTTTTAATCTACATACTATTTTTATTATTCCTTGCTTGTCCTCATAACCATGAATAATACTATTTGTAACAGCTTCGGAAACTGCTGTTTTAATATCTGCTAATTCTTCAATTGTTGGGTCTAATTGTGCTGCAAATGCTGCAACTGCAACCCTTGCAAATGCCTCATTACTAGATTTACTTATAAACTCAAGTTTCATTTCATTTTCAAATTTTTCTTTCATTTATTTTTATCCTCCCACCTATATAAATGAAGTTTTATATCTTCCACAAGAGGAATTAATCTTAAAATTCCACTCATCTCAAAAATTTTTTTTACATTACCTTGTACATTTATCATTTCAACTTTTGCTCCTAGCATTGTTGCAAATTTGTATCTACCTATCATTAGACCTATTCCCGCACTATCCATGAAAGAAACACTATCAAAATCAAATACAATTCTTTTTGGCATATATCTCTCAATTTCATAATCAACCTTCCCCCTTATCTTTTGAACATTATGGTCATCAATTTCATCTGATATTTTAAAGATCAATAGCTTGTCCTTTTCATAAAATTTAGATTCCATTTTTGCCTCCTTTGTTTTTCTATTCAAATTGTAGCACCATTTACATTATTTTCCAAGAGTAAAAAATAAGAAGTTTTGTCGATTCATAAAAAGTTTTCGACAAGTGCATTGGAAATGAATAAAATATATTAGAAAATATTAAATTAAAAATATAACATTATATACATAAATTAAAACAACTTTAATCTCTTTATTTTTGTATCAAATGTATTGATTTTGTGTATAAAATGTGATACAATACATATAATAGAGTATAGGAGGTGTTGGATTATGGCTAAAACAGATACTTTGCATATAAGAATAGAACCTAGTGTTAAGCAAAGAGCTGAAGAAACTTTAAAGGATTTGGGGTTATCAATTACTGAAGCTATAAATGTATTTTTAAATCAAGTTATATTAAATGATGGTATCCCTTTTGAAATTAGAAAACCTAGATATAATAAAGAAACTATACAAGCAATGGAAGATACAAAAAACGGTAAAAATTTAAGCAAAACTTTTGATAATGTAAATGAAATGTTTGAGGAGTTGGATAAATAGTGCTAAAAGTTAGATATAGCAATCAATTTAAAAAAGATTATTGGTTATTAATTTACATTATTGAAGACGATAAAATAACATTAACTCTTTCTAGAACAGGTTCACATTCTGATTTATTTTAATATTAAAATATTTTAATCTATAGAAATATCTAAGGCTTACCTTTTGTGGTAAGCCTCGATTTAAACACTCTCTCATTTATTAGTCGTCAAAGAGTCTTTGTTTTTTAAATTCTCTCTAGCATCTCTTTATATTTAGCTAATTTTTCTTTTTCTTCATCAATTTTTGCTTGTGGCGCTTTGTTCATAAATCCTGGATTTGATAGCATTTTTTCACATCTTTCAATTTCAGATTGTAGTCTTTTTCTTTCTTGTTCAACTCTTTTCTTTTCTTCTTCTAAATCTATTAAGCCTTCTAGTGGAATAAATACTTCAATTCCATCTGTTACTATATGAATACTATTTTCTGAAATACTACTACTATTATCTTGAATTTTTACTGAATCTGCAAATCCTAATTTTAGCAATATTCCTTCTGCTTGTTTTAATTCATTTTGATATCTATCAGTTACTAATATTAATTCTGCTTTTTTACTTGGATGTATGTTTTTAGTACTTCTAACATTTCTGATTTCTACTATTATTTCTTTTATTTTTTCAATTATTTCTTCTTCAAAATCATATTCAAATTTACCATCTTCACTTTTTGCTTTTGGCCACTCAGATATCATTAAGTCTTTACCATCATAGTTTACTAAATCATTATAAATTTCTGATGTAACAAATGGCATAAATGGATGTAATAGTTTTAAACAAGTTCTAAATACTTCATTTAAAACATATGCTGTTTGTACTTTCTCTTCATCTGTTCCATTATATAAAGATATTTTTGCAAATTCGATATACCAATCACAAAATTCATTCCAAATAAAGCTATATAGTTTGTCTATTGCTATTCCTAAGTCATAATTATCAATATTTGTTGTTATTTCTGAAACTAATTTATTTGTTTTGTTGATAATCCATTTATCTTCTAATTTTAATGAACCTTCTCTATATGAATTTTCTTTTTCATTATAATTTTCTTCTCTAAATTTAATTAGTTTTTCTTTTTCTGGCATGTTCATTATAATGAATTTAGCTGCATTCCACATTTTATTTGCAAAATTTGATGCTTGTTCAAGTTTTTCTGGCATATATCTTATGTCATTTCCCATTGTAGTTCCTGATAATACTGAAAATCTCAAGCTATCTGCTCCATATTCATCTATTACTTCTATTGGGTCTACACCATTACCTAATGTTTTTGACATTTTTCTTCCTTGACTGTCACGTACTATTCCATGTATCAATACATCACTAAATGGTTTTTCTTTCATTGCATATAATCCTGAAAATACCATTCTAGCTACCCAGAAGAATATGATGTCATATCCTGTTACTAATACATTTGTAGGATAAAAGGTTTTTAAATCTTCTGAGTCTTTATTTGGCCAACCAAGTGTTGAAAATGGCCATAATGCTGAACTAAACCATGTATCTAATGTATCTGGGTCTTGATGTAATTGAGTAGCTCCACATTTTTCACATTTTTCTGGTTTTGTTTTTGCAACATTTATGTGTCCACATTCATCACAATAATATGCAGGTATTTGATGTCCCCACCAAAGTTGTCTAGAAATACACCAATCTTGAATGTTCTCTAACCAATTAAAATATGTTTTTTCATATCTTTTTGGAACAAATTTTACATCATCATTTCTAACTGCTTCTAATGCTGGTTTTGCAAGTTCTTCCATTTTTACAAACCATTGCTCTGAAACTCTTGGTTCAATTGTTGTTTTACATCTTTCACATTTTCCAACATTATGAGTATAATCTTCTATTGATACTAATGCTCCTAATTCTTTTAGTCTTTCTACTACAATTGGTCTTGCCTCAATTGCAGTCATGCCCTTAACTTCTGGCATTAAATCACCCATAATTGTTTTGTTATCAAAAACTTCTATAAACTCTAAATTGTGTTTTAGTCCAGCTTGATAATCATTAGGGTCATGAGATGGTGTGATTTTAACACATCCTGTTCCAAATTCTTTTTCTACAAATTCATCTGCAATTATTGGAATTTCTCTATTTACTATTGGTAATATACAAGTCTTTCCTACAATATCTTTGTATCTTTCATCCTCTGGATGAACAGCAACTGCTGTATCTCCAAGCATTGTTTCTGGTCTTGTTGTTGCAACTTCTACATATCTATCTTCATCTTTTAATTTGTATCTTAAATGCCATAAATGAGATTCTTCTTCTTTGTATTCAACTTCTGCATCTGAAATGGCTGTATTACAATTTGGACACCAGTTTACCATTCTTGTTCCTTTATATATATATCCATCATTATATAAATTAACAAATTCTTCTAAAACAGCCTCTGATAATCCTTCATCAAGTGTAAATCTTCTTCTCTCCCAGTCACATGAACAACCTAGTTTTCTTTGTTGATTTTCTATTGTACCACCATAAAGTTTAGTCCATGCCCAAGCTTCTTCTAAGAATTTTTCTCTTCCTAGGTCTTGTTTTGTCTTTCCTTCATCTTTTAATTTTTGAACAACTTTCATTTCTGTTGATATTGATGAATGGTCTGTTCCTGGAAGCCATAAAGTATTAAAACCTTGCATTCTCTTATATCTAATTAAAATGTCTTGTATTGTATCATCTAATGCATGCCCCATGTGAAGTTTTCCTGTTACATTTGGTGGTGGCATCATTATGCAAAAACTTTCTTTTGTTTTATCCATGCTAGGTTTAAAATATCCTTTTTCCTCCCATTCTTTATATAGTTTGTCTTCAAAATCTTTTGGATTAAATTTGCTCTCCATAATTTTTTCCTCCTTTACCGGGATTAGGGGACGGTTCTCTAAATTCCTGTTTTTAGGGATTTAGGGACGGACCTTTAATCTCATTAATTTAATTATATCTTCTAAAACAAATCAAAATTAGTATATTGTGCATTTTTGCTGAATTAGCAAGCTGAAAATGTACTTTTTGTACATTGAAGTTTGATAATAAGGCAAAAATGTGCAAGATGCTGATTTTCATTTGTTTTAGTTCAAAAAAGCCCTTATGCATATATATACATAAGGGCGAATTTTCTTCACGGTACCACCTTAATTATAAATTGATTTCCAATTTACATCTCTTTAGCTTTTAACGTTGCTTAAACGGATATAACTACTTTTCCTTTTACGGTTTTCAAAATATCAACTAAAAAAGCTACCTTCCATTTATCTTTTTCTTAAGAAGCTCTCAGCCTTTGACTTCTATTCTCTTTAAAGCCAAGTATAAATGTACTCCTCTTTTTTATTGTTTTTATATATGATATTAGTATTATTGCACATTTTTTCGAATTTTACAAGTAGTTTTAAATTATTTTTCAAATTTTTAAGAATCTATCCGTTCTTCAACTTCAAATTGGCTATTATATAAATCAGCATAAAATCCATTTTTAGCAAGTAAATTCTCATGAGTCGGGAATTTGACAGTTAATTAAATAAAAAATTGATATAAGCATTGTAAATGCTT
>CAMLUO010000054.1 GCA_946487895.1 uncultured Clostridium sp. | reverse complement strand
AATTATATAGGATTAAGTTTGAGGTTTCAATACGTCTTTTTGTTGACCGCTTACATATAAAAAGCCTATAAAAAGGATTTTCAAAGTCATCATTAAAATCATCTTCAAATTCTTCATCAAAATCTTCTTCGAAGCCACTACTAATAAGAAAAAACATCATATCAATAAATTCTTCGTCAGGCATTTCATCAATCATTTTTTTAAAATCACTTTTTAGTTTTTTTGTTTCGTTTGCAAATGGTAATATTTTTTCATTTTTCATAACGTATACCAATACAATTATACAATAGGAGGACTAGTTGTTGCAATAGAATATTTTTTAGGAATAACTAATTTAAAAAATATCATAGAATTACCACAAGAGCATTTAGTAGGATCATAGCCAAAAGACAACTCAATAGAAAGTCTCCATTTTCTAAGTTGTTGTCTAATTTGAATTTGAGATAACATTTTAAAGATTTTTGAAGAATGTTTATGTTTGTTTTTTATGCATAAAAAATTAAAAAACATACAAAATAGAGATAAGAAATAATAAAAATGAAAGGCAATATAACTTTAACAATATATTTAGAAAAGCTATATTGAAAAGGTAAAAAGATGGAAGAAGAAAACTTAAAAGAAAAAAACATAATAGAAATAATATATAATTCAAAAGAAGAACAAATAGATAAAATAATAAAAAAAGCAAATAAAGAAATAAAAGAAGAACTAAAGACAATAAATACAGAAACAGCAATTGGAAATTCAAATAATCCAAAAGAATTAAAAGAAATATTTAATAAAATAGAATATAATTACAATATAAAAATTACAAAATACAACAAAGAAATGTATAAACAAGGCTTTATAGACGGAGTAAATTTAATGGTAAATTGCTTAAATAGTAAAGAAAAACAATAGAATAAAAGTGGCGTCCCTAAACTGACCAAAAATGGTCAGTCGAAACCTGTCCCCAAAGTGACCAAAACGACCAATTCCCTAAATTTTTTGCCAATTGTACTTGCAAAATTAGGTTTGTTTTAGTATAATACAAATGTAGAAAAATAAAGGAAAAGAGGGAAAACAATGGAAGAAAGACAAGAAAGATTTGACGGAAAAATAATCGAAAGAGACATCGAGAAAGAAATGAGAACAGCATACATAGACTATGCCATGAGTGTTATCGTATCAAGAGCCCTTCCAGACGCAAGAGATGGTTTAAAACCAGTACATAGAAGAATCCTATACGCAATGCATGAAGACGGAATCACATCAGACAAACCATATCGTAAATGTGCAAATACAGTAGGTTCAGTTTTAGGTAGATACCATCCACACGGAGATAGTTCAGTATATGATGCAATGGTTAGAATGGCACAAGACTTTTCAATGAGATACCCACTAATTGACGGACATGGAAACTTTGGTTCTGTTGACGGTGATGGAGCAGCTGCCATGAGGTACACAGAAGCAAGAATGGCTAAAATTGCCCAATACATGCTAACAGATATTGAGAAAAACACAGTTGATTTTATGCCAAACTATGATGATAGATTACAAGAGCCAACAGTATTACCAGCAAGAATTCCAGCATTACTTGCAAATGGTTCTTCAGGAATAGCCGTAGGTATGGCAACAAATATACCACCACATAACTTATCAGAATTAATTGATGGAATTATAAAAATAATTGATGAAGATAATGTTTCAGATGAAGATTTAATGTCAGTTATAAAAGGACCAGACTTCCCAACAGAAGGTATAATTCTAGGAACTGCAGGAATTAAACAAGCATATAAAACAGGTAAAGGAAAAATAACCTTAAGAGCTGAAACAAACATAGAAGAAATGAGTGGTAATAGACAAAGAATCATAGTTTCATCTTTACCATATCAAGTAAACAAAGCAAACTTAATAAAAACAATATCTGACTTATCAAAAGAAAAGAAAATCGAAGGGATTTCTGAATGTAGAGACGAATCAGATAGAAAAGAAAAAGTTAGAGTTGTAATTGAATTAAAAAGAGATGCAAATGCACAAGTTGTATTAAATCAATTATTTAAACATACACAAATGCAAACAACATTTGGAATTATAATGCTTGCATTAGTAAATGGAGAGCCAAAAATATTAACATTAAGACAAGCATTAGATGTATATATCGACCATAGAAAAGACGTAATCTTAAGAAGAACACAATTTGACTTAGATAAAGCTTTAGCAAGAGCACACATCTTAGAAGGATTAAAAATAGCCTTAGACTATATTGATGAAGTAATCCAAATAATTCGTTCTTCATATGATGACGCAAAAGAAAGATTAATGGAAAGATTTGGTCTAACAGATATCCAAGCGCAAGCAATACTAGACATGAGATTAAAAACATTATCAGGATTGCAACGTGAAAAAATAGAAGAAGAATATAAACAATTGATGGAATTAATTGAACATTTAAGAGCTATTTTAAATAGTGAAAGATTAGTATATGACATTATAAAAGAAGAATTACTAGAAGTAAAAGATAAATTTGGAGATGACAGAAAAACAAAAATAGTTGCAGCAGAAGGCGAAATTGATATTGAGGACTTAATAAAAGAAGAACAAACAGTAGTAACTTTAACACACTTTGGATATATCAAAAGAATGCCAATAGATACATATAGAAGCCAAAGAAGAGGTGGAAAAGGAATTACTGGAATAGCAACTAGAGAAGAAGATTTTGTAAAACAAATCTTTACTGCATCTACACATGATGTAATCTTATTCTTCACAAATAAAGGTAAAGTATATAAACTTAGAGGATATGAAATACCAGAAGCAGGAAGAACAGCAAAAGGAACAGCAATTGTTAATTTACTTAGCCTTGACCCAGGAGAAAAAGTATCAGCAGTTATTCCAATCCAAAACTTTGCAGATGACAAATATTTATTAATGGCTACAAAACATGGATTAATTAAGAAAACAGCATTAAAAGAATATGATTCAAATAGAAAAACAGGACTTCAAGGAATAACTCTAAAAGAAGAAGATGAATTAATTGCAGTACGTCTAACAGATGGACAAGATAATGTTGTATTAGTTACTAGAAATGGTATGTGTATAACATTTGATGAAAAAGATGTACGTCCAATTGGTAGAGTTTCTCAAGGAGTTATAGGTATTAGATTAGATGAAGATGATGAAGTAATTGGAATGGAATCAGTTATAGCTGGAGGAAAAGCGACATTACTTGCAATTACTGAAAATGGATTTGGAAAGAGAACAGAATTGGATGAATATAGAGTACAAATCAGAGGTGGAAAAGGAGTAATAACATACAAAATTACACAGAAAACAGGAAAATTAGTTGGTGTAAGAATAGCAACTGAAGATGATGATGTAATGTTAATTACAGATACAGGAACAATTATTAGAATTAGTGTAAAAGATGTAAGTGTTCTTGGTAGATCAACACAAGGTGTAACTCTTATGAGAACTAATGATGGTGGAAAGGTTGTAAGTATTGAAACTCTAACACCAGATGAAATTGAAAATGATGGACAAATGAAATTATAGGAAAAATCCCTTAGGGGATTTTTTCTTGAAATAGAAGTTAATTTGTGATATATTAATACATATGAAACATCCGGAAAAAATGCAGAAAGATTTCGCAAAGGAATGAAGGTGAAACTACAGAAAGGAAAACTTTCACCTGTAGTAGAATGAAAATAAAAAATGCACCTCTAAATGTTAAACTTTTATGTCTAACATTTTGGGGTGCACTTCATTTTCAAAGGATTCTTTTTCAATTATCTTCTAAATCTCAAATCATCTCCAAAGAAACAATAAATATCATAATAACCTGCGATACGAGAACCGATACGTTCTTCATAATTCCTAAAAATATCTTGTATATTCAAATTAGTAGAAATAATAGTTTTAGTTATTTTTTGATTTAAATTCAAAATTCTAGTATTTATAATGTTAAACAACTCACTTAACTTCATACTATTTAAACTTTCAGTTCCTAAATCATCAATAATTAACAAATCGGATTCCAAAACAGATTTTAAGATATTTTCAGAGTAATTTTTTTGCTTACTCATCTTGTAATCTATTACGCTTTCAAGCAAAACAGGAGCTGTTTGATAAAGAACGGTTTTACCTTTTTTAAGCAATTCCTTAGCAATACAATTAGACATAAATGTCTTACCGTAAACCAGTATTTCCTGTAAACAATAAATTTTTAGAATCTGGATTATCAAAATTTTCTACAAACTCAATACATTTTTGTTTAATATTTAAAATATTAGTACGAGGTGAAATATTAAATTTGTATTTAGCAATATCTACATCATCTGAATACAAATTTGCGTTAAAGGTATCAAAGTTTTCTTTATCTAAATTTGACATATTTGATTTATTAAATGAAATGTCTAATAATTTTTGCTTTAAACAAGAACACATTTCAGTTTCATAATTATTTTTTGTAACATAACCAGTATCATGACAGATAGAACATAAATAGTGAGGTTTTAAGTAATTTGTAGGTATATTTGCATCATGTAAAATACATGCTTTTTTGTATTTTAATTCTTCTATTTTTTGTTTATAATTAGAAGTAGCAAGAGAATCGCTTTTATTTAATATATTTTTTGCATTTTGAAAAGAAAGATGATTAATTTCATCATCTATTTTTTGCAATTCTGGCAATTTTTTATACAATTCAGCTTTTCTTTTTTCTAAATCTAATTCAGCACTTAGTTTCTTTTGTTCATATTCTCTTAATAAAGAATTTAAAACCTCATTAGACATGCAAAAATACCAACCTTTCTAAAATTAATCTTCTTTTTTTACTGAATTAGCATATAAAAAGTCAAGATTATCATAATTCCTTTGCTCATAATTTGCTTTTTGGACTTTAGATTTCAACTCCTTAGTATTTTTCTCTTGAACTTTTCTTTGTTCTATAAAAGCATTAACTTCTTCTGGAGTTTTTAAGTTTCTTTCATGCCAATCAGTAATTATTTTATTGATATACTCAAAAGTAGGATTTTGTTTATATGTAGTTCTTTTCAAAGCAATTTCTATAATATTCATATCATAACCAAAATTCAAAACCCAATTCTCAATATATGCGTCTTCATATTGAGTTAATCCACCATGTTTTCCTAATTTTTTAGCAATTGTCTTTTTATATTTATTCAAATTTTCTTGTTTAGCGTAATATTGGTCTAAATCATTCCAAGTTTTTATCTTATTTGAAGCCCAAGCTTCTGCAACAGTTTGCACATAATTACGATGCATAGCACTACGATTATAGCAATAATCAAATAAAGCTATCATAACTTGCTCATCAAAACCATATTTATTGAACCAGATATCAATATCATTATACCATGAAGGTCCCATGATACCTTGAAAATACATATTATTGATATGTTCAATAGCTTTAGCTCTAAATTGGTTTTTAGCAGTTTTTTGGACTTTTTCTTTAGACATAGTTAAATTAGGGGTATATAAATGATGAAGAGTAGCTTCTTGCAAATCAACAATTATATATCCAGTAGTTTTTTTAATTACTAACTCATGTTCTTCTAAAAATTTAAGACCATCATTAATAACCTTTAAAGGGATATTTAATTTTTTTGATAAATCTGTTAATTTGATATCTTTACCATATTTAGATAAAAAGATTAAATATAAATAAATTTTTAGATAGTCTCCTGGTAATTCTGATAAATGTTCTGCAAAAAAGATATCAGGAATTGTTGTTTCAGAAAATAATAGTGGTTTTTCGTTTTGTTCTAACTTCATCTTATTTTTCCCCTTGTTTTGTGTATTTAGGTTTTGTTTTATTGAGGTTTCCCTATAACCGTTTATCTTTTGACTGTAAATTTTATATATAATAAAATGTTTTTTGTTGCAAATAGAATTATATCTTTTTTAGACAAAAAATTCAAGGGACAAACAAAATTTTTAAAGAATGAAAAGTCTCAAATTTTTTTAAAGAAAAACAATTTCTGGCAAAACATAAAATGAAACAAATAAGACAAAACATAAACAATATTTTCACCTTGAAAACCAGCAATACTAAGCAAAACTAAAGGGAAAGAAAAAGTAATAACAAGAAATATTCTAAAAGACCAATCTTGAAACAAAAGAAAAACAATTAGAAAAACTAAAGCAGACCAAACAACATTAACAAGAACAGTAGTATAATCAATAACACCAAACAATTTATTTTTAAAGTTATAATTTTGAGGAAAAACAAACTTCAAAAGCATACCTCCTTTATATTTTTTTCACAGTTTGTGTAACTTGTGTGGAAACTCCACCGATAAATTCACGTATAAATGAATTTGCCCTAATCAAAGCATAAATTCCACCAACATATATAAATTTTACAAACAAATTAGAAGCTGAGTAATCCATTGAAAATAGAATTAATAAAACTAAAGAAACTATAATTTGTAAAAATAATAAAGAAAATAAGTTACGAAACCATGCTCTAAAAAACCAATTTGTATTTTGCAAACTCAATGATAGAATTGCAAAAGGTGACAGCAAAATAAAAACTTTAACAAAAACATATCTCAAAGAATATGAAAATACTAAACTAAGCAAAGATACACTTAAAATACTTTTTATCAAACCATCTAAAGAAAATAAATTTAAAGAATTTGTATCAATTGCCATTTGTGTATTAATCGTAGTAATTAATTCTGAAAAACATATATTTTTATTAAATAAATGCTCACCCAGAGAACGAATTGCAAGAGAAATATTATTATTTAAATCTAAAAATAATTCTAAACAAGAAAAAGAGAAATTCATAAATATTCCACAAAGTATAAGTTTAATTAAAAAACGGAAAGGAAGTTCAGATTGTGTAAATGTAAGATGAGCCATCAAATATCTAATAGCATAATAAAGTAAAAAACCTAATAAAAGAGAATTTGCAATCAATAAAATACCATTCGAAGCTGAAGTTCCAAAAATAGTCTCAAAATTAGAATCTCTTAAAATATCAGAACTTATAAAAGTCACTTTATCTAATACTTCATAAAGACTATTATCTATAGAACTAAAAAGATTCTCAAATATAGTATTAATCGTATCTATAATAATCTGAGTAATATCATTAGAATTTTGTACATTTTCCATTATCTTTTACACCATAACCTCCTTTCTTGTAAAATACTTTAGCAATAATTTAAGCAATTAATGATTTAATAGCTGACAAAATTAAATCAATAGCTAGAATAAATCCATATGAAAACAAAGAACCTTTAATTAATTTTTTACCTGTTCTTATTTTCTCCTCGTCACCAAAACTAAATTTCTTCATAAAAACACCAGTACCAACGGCAACGGCTGCAGCAGGAGTTGATATTTTTATAATCCAATCCTCTATGCTTTCAAATGCAGAATTAATTTTTGTTACAATTTCAGGGTCACCCCAAGCAAAAGAAAATAAAGGAGAAAATAAAGTAAAAATAATAAACAGAAAACATATATAACAAATTTTTTTAAACAATTTCAAATTCAATAACCCCCTTTCAAATAAAAAATATAAATCAAAAAACAAATAAATATAAAATAATTTAATCTTTAAAATAAGGTAACATTTTAATCTTTTTTGGTGGAAAAATCTTATTTCCATCAGATAAAAATGTAAGAGCGGTGAAAGTCTCTAATTCTTGTGTAAAAAATTGAGTTTCATAAATAAAATCCTTTTGAACGTAAGTGCTATAACTTTCAGAAATATTAGAATTTTCTGAATTTAAAGTATTTGTGATATAACTAAAACGAGTTTTTTGAGCACTTTCAGAAATAGATTTAGAAATCTTCTCTTTATCTTCTTGTCCAAGTTGTTTTTGTGCATATTCAATTGTAAAAGCATCATCTGTACGAAACCAAATTTTATTTATCAAATTCTGCAAAATAACTTGAACCTGAGCATCTTCTTTTAAAGTATTTTTCAAAGACGAATAACTTTGTGTACTGACAATATTAATACATTTAGCCTCACGACTTAAAGAAAAAAACTCACCATCTGTTTTTGTTGCATATTTATCATATTCATCACATATAAAAGCACAAGGTCTAATGATACCATTAGAAAGGTTTGAAATTACTTCAGATTGAAAATCCAATTTTAAATAAGTTGCAATCATCTTAGAAAGCAAAGAATACTCTGAAATATTCATATTTAAAACAACAATTTTTCCATTTTTCAAAACATCTTCAAAACCTAAAAAAGATAACTTGTTTTTAGGAGGGGAAAATGTACTCATAACATCATAATCAGAGAGAAAAGTATTTGTAATACGAGTGATTTCAGAAACTAATATACCTTTAGTACGTAAATCTAAAGAAAAAAATTCTTTTTGGAAAAAATCAAGACTGTTATTTAATTCATAAATTTGTGCGGTAGAGAATTTTGAATGAATAAACAAATCTTTTAAAATTGCAATCTTTTCTTGATAATATGTAGGTATGGTAATTAATTTATGAATTTTTTCAAAAGTGACATATCCATTATTGTATAATCTACAAAGTTTAATTGCTTCAGTCAAAACCTGTTCTGCCTTATCCAACCAATATGATTCAGTATTGTTTTCAGAAAAAAGTAAAAGGATAGTTTTTAATCTATTAGCCAAAACTTGCGGTTTCAATTTAGGTTTATGCAAAGGATTATAGCAAACAGAAGATAGTAATTCAATTATAATTAAATCCTTTTCTAAACCAAACTGTTTCGCATATTTTTTTACTTGATTATAATAATTTCCTTTAACATCTAGAATCAACATTCCCATTTTATTAGAAGGATTTTTGCTATTAAATTCAAACAATTGCTTTGTAAAAGGATACATACAACTTGAGGTCTTGCCAGAACCTATTGTGCCAGTTATTAAAAAATTCTGATATAATCCACTTTCTGGAAGATAAATTTTTTTATTTTCATCTATATCTTCACCAATTAATAAGTTTAAACTAGAATTTTGTGTTAAAAAAGAAATTTTAGAATTGTGAGTATTTCTAGAATTTATAGCATTTTTTGATATTGTGCTATCTTTCAAATTCTTTTTAAATTTATTTTTTAAAAAATGAAATATTAGGAGAATTCTAGAATAAATAAAATAACTTATTATAAATTGAGAAAATATAAAGATAAATATATAAGATATTTTTAAAAAGTGCCACAAATCAGGATTTTTTGAACAAATATCAAATGGATGTATACCATAAGTTATAATTACTTCTTGAGCAGTATATAATGGATAGAGTTGCTTATAAGCCAAAAACGTACAAATACTAACAAAAAGCAATGAAAAAATTATTAACTTAAAATATTTCAGAAAAAGACCTCCTTTCTTTAAAGTGAATTTTTTTTGATTTTCAATTTAGCTCCTTGCTGATTATGGAAAAAAATGATATCAAAAAATGTATAAATTGAATATAAAGTGATAAAAAGATAAATAATATAAGTAATAAAAAATAAATTAATTAAATTTGATATAATATCACCGCCTTACAATTTTTACCATTTTACAATAAAATTTTTAATTTGTCTATACTTTTTTTAAAATTTGTGATAAAATATTTAAAGTTTAATTATAAAACTTAAAAAAATAAAGATAAATGAAAATATCAGGAGATAATCATTTATTTATAGAATATAATAAAGAAGGAGGAAGAATAATGGAATTTAATAAAGATACAAGAATTGGAGAAATTTTAGAAAAAGCTCCAGAAAAAGCAGAAATATTATTACAAGTTGGAATGCATTGTATTGGTTGCCCAGCATCTCAAATGGAAACATTAGAAGAAGCATGTGAAGTGCATGGAATTGATGTTGAAGATGTTGTTGAAAAGCTAAATGCATAAGAAAACATAAAAAAATCACAAAAAACACAAAAAATTTTCATAAATGTATTGACATTTGTGAAAAAATGTTGTAATATTAATGAGCATTTGTTAATACTACAATGTTTATGGGCTATTAGCTCAGGTGGTAGAGCACTTGACTTTTAATCAAGTTGTCCCGCGT
>CAMLUO010000053.1 GCA_946487895.1 uncultured Clostridium sp. | reverse complement strand
TAGCAGGAGCAATTGCTGGATTAGTAAAAGAATCAAACAAAGCAGAAATGCAAGCGATTGGAGCAGGAGCCCTGAATCAGGCGGTGAAAGCTGTTGCCATAGCAAGAGGATTTGTTGCACCATCAGGAGTTGATTTAGTATGTATACCAGCATTTGCTGAAGTTGAAGTTGAAGGAGAAGATAGAACTGGTATAAAATTGATAGTTGAGTCAAGAACATAGTTTACAATTAATAATAAGCATATAATATAAAACTAAATTAAATGTAAATAGCGAGAAATTTTTCTTGCTATTTTTAATTTCATGTAGTAAAATTGGAATGGTAAAATACGGAATTTTAAAGAGCGAAGAATAATTAAAAAATCAAAAGAGGAGGAATTTTTATGCCAGAAATAAGTTTAAATTTAAAAAATGCAGGTATAACTAAAAAAAGCATAATGGAATACAAAGAACAAGTAGAAAATATCCATAAGGATTTACATAGAAGGGCAAATGACGAAAAAGATTTTGTTGGATGGTTAGAATTACCAACAAACTATGATAAAAAAGAATTTGCAAGAATAAAAAAAGCAGCTAAGAAAATAAAAAAAGAATCAGACATATTAGTTGTAATAGGAATAGGAGGCTCATATTTAGGAGCAAGAGCAGTAATAGAAGCATTAACAAGTTCATTTTACAATATGTTACCAAATAAACAAAGAAAGTTTCCACAAGTATTGTATGTAGGAAATAATCTAAGTCCAAATTATATAAATGAATTAATAGAATATATTGGAAACAAAGACTTTTCAATAAATGTAATATCAAAATCAGGTACAACAACAGAACCTGCTGTTGCATTTAGAATTTTTAGAGAAATATTAGAAAATAAATATGGCATTGATGAAGCAAGAAGTAGAATATATGCTACAACTGACAAAGAAAAAGGAGCATTAAAGACATTAGCAGAAAGTGAAGGTTATGAACAATTTGTAGTACCAGATAATGTCGGAGGAAGATATTCAGTTTTAACAGCAGTAGGCTTGCTTCCAATAGCAGTTGCAGGAATAGATATAGATAAATTAATGGAAGGAGAAAGACTTGCTCAAGAAAGATATAATGATTCAAATTTAAAATATAATGAATGTTATCAATATGCAGTAGTAAGAAATATATTATATAAATTATACAAAAATACTGAAATATTAGTAAATTATGAACCAAAAATGCATTATTTCACAGAATGGTGGAAGCAGCTATTTGGAGAAAGTGAAGGAAAAGAGCAAAAAGGGATATTCCCAGCAGGAGTTGATTTTACAACTGATTTGCATTCAATGGGACAATACATACAAGAAGGAAGAAGAAATCTATTTGAAACAGTTATATCAATAGAAGAGCCAAATTCAGATATAACAATTCCTTCAGACGATGATAATTTAGACGGATTAAACTATTTATCTGGAAAAGGCTTAGACTATGTAAATAAAAAAGCAATGGAAGGCACAGTACAAGCACATGTTTCAGGAGATGTTCCAAATATAATAATAAATTTAAAACAATTAAATGAGACATCAATAGGAGAATTAATCTATTTTTTCGAAAAGGCATGTGCGGTATCTGGAATGATTTTAGGAATAAATCCATTTAATCAACCAGGAGTAGAAGAGTACAAGAAAAATATGTTTAAATTATTGAAGAAACCAGGATATTAATGGAGAAAAAAATGATTTACAAAGAAAAATTTAAGATAGGATTAAAAGATGTATGGAAAAATAGTGAAGTAAGTAATATAGCAATACTTGAATATTTAGAAGATGTCGCAGCATATCATTCAGATAGTGTAGGAGTACGGTGTAAACACAACAGATGAAACAAATTACACTTGGCTTTTATTAGATTGGCAAGTTAAGGTTATAAAAAGACCAATTTATGGGCAAACTCTAGATATACACACTTGGTCAAGAAAGATTATTAAATGTTATGCATATCGTGACTTTGAAGTATATGACGATAATGGCAATTTATGTGTAATTGCCACTTCAAAATGGTTATTAATTAATAGTAAAGAAAGGAAAATTTCCAAAGTAGAGCCAGAATTAGCAGATAAGTATAAATCAGAGATTGGAAAATGTGTATTTGAAAATCCAGAAATAGAAAAGTTAAAAACACCAGAAAAATTTGATAATGAAATATTGTATAAAGTTCAAAGAAGAGATATTGATGTTATTGGACATATGCATAATTTACACTACTTAGATTTAGCTTATGAAGCTCTTCCAGATGAAATATATAACAAAAGGCCATTTGACAATATTAGAGTAATGTACAAAAAAGAAATCAAATTTGGAGAAACAGTTAGATGTAAATATTCTCAAGAAGATGATAGAAATATAGTAGTAATTGAAAGTGAAGATGGGAAGATTTTGCATGCAATAATAGAAATATGGTGAAAAACAGTAAAAAATGCTGAAAAAATACTTGAATTTTGTAATCTAGGTGTGATATAATACATATCGGTTTTAAAAAGGGAGGAATTTATAATGAAAACAAAATTAAGAAAAACAAAAATAGTTGGAACAATAGGACCAGCAAGTCAGAGTGAAGAAATGCTAACAAAATTAATCAATGCAGGATTAAATGTTACAAGAATTAACTTTTCACATGGTGGATATGATGAAAACGGAGAAAAAATCGAAACAATCAAAAAAGTAAGAAAAGCATTAAATAAACCAGTAGCTTTATTATTAGACACAAAAGGACCTGAAATTAGAACAGGTGTATTAGAAACTGGAAATGAAAAAGTTCTAATTGAAGAAGGACAAACATTTACATTTGTAAATGATGATATTATAGGAAACAATCAACAAACATCAATAAGTTATAAAGAATTATACAAAGATGTAAAAGTTGGTTCAACATTATTAGTTGATGACGGAGCATTAGAATTCAAAATTACTGAAATCAAAGGTAAAGATATAGTATGTAAAGCATTAAATACAGCAAAATTAGGAAGCAGAAAAACAATGAACGTACCTGGTGTAAAATTAGAATTACCAGCATTAACACAAAAAGACATTGATGATATCACAGAAGGAATTAAAAGAGGATTTGATTATATCGCTGCTTCATTTGTAAGAAAAGCTGCAGATGTAAAAGCTATTAGAGATTTACTAGATGCAAATGGAGGAGAAAAAGTAAAAATTATCTCTAAAATAGAAAATCAAGAAGGTATTGATAATTTTGAAGAAATATTAGCTATTTCAGACGGAATAATGGTAGCTCGTGGAGATATGGGTGTTGAAATTCCAATGGAACAAGTTCCAATCGTTCAAAAACACTTTATAAAAAGATGTAATGCAGTTGGAAAACCAGTTATTACAGCAACACAAATGTTAGAATCAATGACAACAAATCCAAGAGCAACAAGAGCTGAAGTTAGTGACGTTGCAAATGCAGTATATGATATTACAGGAGCAATAATGCTTTCAGGAGAATGTGCTATGGGTAAATATCCAGTAGAATGTGTTGAAACAATGGATAAAATAGCATTATCAATTGAAGGAGCTATTAAATATTGGAAGAGATTTAATAGAAAAGAAATCAAACATGATAAAGAAGATTTAGAAGGAACAATAGCATATACAACATGTGTAACAGCTGAACATGTTCAAGCTGACGCAATAGTTGCATATACACATAAAGGAGATTCTATAAGAAAATTAGCAGGATTAGGAGCTGGATGCCCAATATTTGCTATAACAGATGATGAAAAAACATATTATCAATTAGGAGCATCATTCAATGTTCATCCAGTATTATACACAGAAGGAAAAACAATTGAAGATACAATTTCTCATGGAATTGAAATCTTGAAAAATGATGGAATCTTAGAAAAAGGAGATACAGTTGTCTTAGCTGGAGGAGCAAAAATATTACCTGATGATACTGAAAATAAAGTAATTGGTGGATTTGTAAGATTATAATTAATTAGTAGAAAATAGCCTATATGGCTATTTTTTGTTGGGAAAATTTATAAAAATGTTGTTTTTTTCAAAAAGATAATATATAATTCTAACATAGAGAATAAAAGAAAGGAGAAAGGAGATGTGTCCCAAAATGGACAAAAATGTCCAAACAGAAACGTCCCCAAATGGACATTGGCACGTCCCCAATGAGACAAAATGGCAAAACCAATAGTAGCAATAATAGGAAAACCAAATGTAGGTAAATCAACATTTTTTAATTATTTAGCTGGAAGTAGAATATCAATAGTTCAAGACACACCAGGTGTTACAAGAGATAGAATATATGCTGAAACAAATTGGAGAGGAAGAACATTTACACTAGTTGATACAGGTGGAATTGAGCCAGACTCAGAAGATATAATTTTATCTCAAATGAGAGAACAAGCAAATTTAGCAATAGCAATGGCAGATGTTATCATATTTTTAACAGATATTAAACAAGGAGTTACGGCAGCAGACAGAGAAATATCATTAATGCTAAAGAAATCTGGAAAACCAATAGTATTAGTATGTAACAAAGCTGATAACTTTGATAAAGACAGAGAAGAGATATATGAATTTTATAATCTAGGAATAGGAGACCCATTCCCAATTTCAGCTGCGAATGCATTAGGTATAGGTGATGTACTAGATGAGATCTATGATAAATTGCCACCTAAAGAACAAGGAGAAGATGAAGATGATTCAATAAAAGTTGCAGTAATAGGAAAACCAAATGTAGGAAAATCATCTTTAATTAATAAGATTTTAGGAGAAAATAGAGCAATTGTAAGTGATATTGCAGGAACAACTAGAGATGCAATAGATACTAAATTTGAAAATGAAAAAGGAAAATATGTACTAATAGATACAGCAGGAATTAGAAGAAAAAGTAAAGTAAAAGAATCTATTGAAAAGTTTAGTATAATGAGAACTCTTTTAGCAATTGAAAGAGCTGATGTATGTTTAATGATGATAGATGCCTTAGAAGGAATCACCGACCAAGATGCAAAAATAGCAGGAGAGGCACATGAGGCAGGAAAAGGTGTTATCATAGTTGTAAATAAATGGGATGCATTTGAAAAAGAGACAGGAACATTAGAAAAATATAAAAAAGAAATATATGAACAATTAAAATACTTATCATATGCACCAATAATATTTGTATCAGCAAAAACAGGACAAAGAGTAAACAAATTATTTGATTTAATAAATCATGTAGCAGAACAAAATGCTATGAGAATATCAACAGCAGTATTAAATCAAGTTATAAATGAAGCAATAGCAATAGTTCAACCACCAACAGATAAAGGAAAGAGACTAAAAATATTTTATGGAACACAAGCTTCAACAAAACCACCAACATTTGTAATATTCGTTAATAGTAAAGAACTATTCCACTTTTCATATGAAAGATACTTAGTAAATCAAATAAGAAAAGAATTTGGATTAGAAGGAACACCAGTAAGAATCATAGTAAGAGAAAAAAGGGATTCAGGGGACGGAGCTTAAAATCCCTAAAAACAGGGATTAAGGGACGGACCTTTAACATAAAATGAAAAAAGGGAGGAAAAATCATGATTTATGTTATTATGGCAATTATAGCCTATCTAATAGGAAGTGTTAATTTTTCAGTAATTTTTAGCAAAAAATTTGCAGGATTTGATGTAAGAGAAAAAGGAAGCGGAAATGCAGGAAGTACAAATATGCTTCGTAGTGTTGGAAAAAAGGCAGCAGCACTAACTTTAATATGTGATGTTTTAAAAGGGGTAGTTGCAATTGTAATAGCAATAATAGTAGGAAATATTATACAAGATTCTAACAAAGAATTATTATTACAAATCGCAGGAATTGCAGTTGTTTTAGGACATACATTTCCAATATTTTTCCAATTTAAAGGTGGAAAAGGTGTTGCAACATCTTTAGGAATTTTATTAATGAGTAACTGGCAAATAGGACTTATTTGTTTAGTATTTGCATTAGTATTAATGGCTTTAACTAGAATGGTATCATTAGGTTCATGTGCAGCAGCAGTACTTTTCCCAGTTTTAACTTTGTTTATAAATGACCATTACACCGTATTAACAGAGGGTAAACAAGGAAGTACATATCTTGTATATAGCATTATTATGGCAGTAATAGTACTATTTAACCATAGAAGTAATATAAAAAGAATATTAAATGGAACAGAAAACAAATTAAGTTTCAAAAAATAAAAGTGGAGGAAAACCAATGAAAAAAACAATAATATCTTTATTTATGATAATTATAATAAGTTTATTAATGATAATATTCAATACAACAAATGTACAAGCGGCATCATCAGATAGTGAATTTTTCGAATTACAATTCGAAATAATAAACAACGAAAAAAATGAGGATGTAGACATTTATTTGCTTTTACCTAGAGAATATATAGAGTATGCAATAGAAAATGACAATTTAGATATAGAATATGAAGGTGTGAATACTTTAAAAGAAAACAATATACCAAGCATCGATGTAGATGGATTAAATATACAAGATGACATGTATGAAGAAAATGGAATTGAATATGTTCAAATTTTATTAGAGAAAAATGATGATGATATTTATTCTTTTGATATTTTATCAGATTATATTGATTTAGATATGAGATATAGAATAAAAAATGATGATAAAGATTTTATAGTAAATATTGAAAATTTTAAGTTAAACAATGGAATATGTGAAATAGAATATGACTATGATGCAGATGTAGTAAAGCAACCAGATAGAAAAGTATTTTCATTTGGTACAATCTTATTAATTGCTATACTAATAATAGTAGTTATATTAGGAATTTCATCATATATAAATAAAAAATAAAGAAAGTGGTTTATAGGCATAACCATAAAAAACCTAAATAAGTAGAATAAGGAATGAATTAAAGTGAAAAAAATAGCAATAATAGGGAGTGGAAGCTGGGGAGTAGCATTAGCATGTCATCTAGCGAGATGTGGAAATGAAATAAAAATATGGTCTTTTAGTGAAGAGGAAAAGAGATTAATAAATGAAGAAAAGAAATGCAAATTTTTACCTAAAGTAATAATACCTGATAATGTAACATGTTCAAATAATTTTGAAGAAGTAATACAGGAATCAGAGTTTATTTTACATGTTACACCTTCAAAATTTACAAGAGATACTTTTAGACAATATAAACAATATGTAGGTGATAGACCAGTAATTATTTGTTCAAAAGGATTTGAAAAAGAAACATTAAAAACACTTGACGAAGTAATTTTAGATGAATTACCAACAGCTAAAGTAGGAGCACTATCAGGACCAAGTCATGCTGAAGAAGTTTCAATAGCAATTCCAACAGTTTTAGTAATAGCTTCAAAACACAAAGAAATTTTGAGTATGATACAAGATACCTTTATGTGTTCAGAAATGAGAATATACACTTCAAATGATATTAAAGGAGTAGAATTAGGTGGAGCTTTAAAAAATATTATAGCATTTTGTGCAGGAGTTGCAGCAGGTATTGGATTAGGAGATAATACTTTTGCAGCATTAATTACAAGAGGTCTAGGAGAATTGACTAGATTAGGAGTTGCATTAGGAGGAGAAAAAGAGACATTTTATGGTTTGAGCGGATTAGGTGATTTAATAGTTACATGTCTTAGTGAACATAGTAGAAATAGAAAAGCAGGAAAATTAATCGGACAAGGAAAATCTCTTGAAGAAACTAAAAAAGAGGTCGGTATGGTAATTGAAAGTATTGATAATATTGAAGTTGCATATGAGCTTGGAAAAAGAAATAATGTGTATATGCCAATAGTTGAAACAGTTTATAAGGTGTTATATGAAAATCTAGACCCAAGAGAAGCGGTTAAAGAGCTTATGACAAGGGAGAAAAAAAGCGAAGTGCTTGAAAAATAATTACAATTTTGGCTGTGTTAAACTTCATTTGAAATTTAATCAATGTACAAAAAGTACGTCTCATAAATTTCAAACTTGTTTGCCTTGCCAAAATTTAATTCTTTTCCAAGCAGAATGAATAAACTAATAACTCAAAGTACTTCAAAAATAAATTAAATAATTAGTGAATAAAAATTTGAAAAAATAAGATAATAAAAGTAAGTGTAAGTAATAAAAATATAATCTAGAAAGAGAGGGAAAGATAATGGAATTTTTTGATAAATTAGGAAAAAAAGCATCAGAAGCATATAAGATGACTGCTGATAAAACAGGAAAAATAGCAAAAGAAACAAAAATGAAATTTAGAATTGGAGAGCTTAGATCACAAATAAATGATTTATATGAAGAAATTGGTAAAAAAGTATATGAAAGTCACGTAAAAAAAGAAGAAATTTCAATACAAAATGATTTAGAAGAACAATGTACAAAAATTGATGTATTATCAGATGAAATAGAGGGGTTATTAAAACAATGCTTAGAACTAAAAGACAAAAAGCAATGTCCAAAATGTTTTAAAGAAATTGAAAAAGATGCAAAATTCTGTCCAAGTTGTGGTGCAAAACAAGAAGAAATAGAAGTAAAAGAAGTTGAGATCTTAGAAGATGTGGAAAGTACAGAAGCAGAGGACGATGAATTAATAGAAAATCAAATAAATATAGAAGAAGTAGAAACATCAAGCAATGAAGAAAAAGATGATGATAATTTAGAAAAAACTATTAAAGTTGAATCTAATGTAGAAGATGATGACATAGAGGAGAAATAAATTTAAAATGAAGATAGTAATACAAAGAGTAAAAAATGCAAAAGTAGACGTAGAAGGAAAAACAGTCGGAAAAATCGAAAAAGGTTTTTTAGTTCTATTAGGTGTAACACATGATGATACAGAAGGACAAGCAGATTATTTAGTTAAGAAACTTTGCCAATTAAGAGTATTTACAGACGAAAATGATAAAATGAATTTAAGTTTAAAAGATGTAAATGGAGAATTATTAATAGTTTCACAATTCACATTATATGCAGATTGTACACGGAGGGAATAGGCCGTCATTTACAAATGCAGCAAAACCAGACAAAGCAGAAGAATTATATGAATATTTTTGTAAACAATGTGAAGAAAAATACAATATAAAAGTTGAAAAAGGTATTTTTGGTGCAGATATGAAGGTATCACTCTTAAATGACGGACCAGTAACAATTATAATTGAAAAATAACGATGTCTCATTGGGGACGTTTCCTAATGAGACATTTTGTCTCAAAGAGAAACGTCCCCAATGAGACATTCACCAAGGGAATCTCTCGTATAGATATTTAATAATCTCATCACCATTGTGTGGACTAACGTGGATAAAAACATTCTTATCTAAACATATCCACATATTAATTTCATAATCATCAGAATTATCAATAAATGTACCAACAATTTCTGCTAATTCAACAGGATTTTGGTACATTTTTTCCCATTTTAAATCATCATATATATTAAATGTTGTATTATAAAATTTACTCAAAAACTTACCCAATTCACCTTTTTTCTCAGTATATAAACAAATTCTTGCAGACATAACAAACCTCTTTACAAAAATAAAATTAATCTTGACTAAAATTTAAATAAATTATTAATATTAGTATGAAAAATAAAATTAAATTTATACAAGGAATAAATTACAAAGAAATCGCAAATAATAAAAACATAATAAAATTTGGAGGTTTAGTCTTGAAAAATTTAAAAAGAATAGGATATATAATTTTAATAGTTATAATAGCAGTCTTAGGATTTGTTATTTATTCAAATGCTAATAAAGGAGAAGAAAATAATCAGCAAGAAAAAGTCCTTTCAGAAATAAAATATGTAGAATCAAAATTAGTACAACTATTTAATGAAATGAACAAAATAGAATCAAGAAACTATAGTATTGCAATTGGAGAACTATCAAAGGAAAGTGAGAGTAATCAAACAAATGGACAATCAAGCGGACAAAGTTCATCAGAAAGTGGAGCAGGAGGCGGAGAAGGAGGAACTTCCTCAGGAGAACAGTCAAGTAGTAGTGGTAACTCTAATAGTAGTTCAACTACTGACCAAGATAAGAAAAAATATGAATTACAACTAAGTGGTGTTTTGACAAATAAAGAAGATATCAATTGGGACTATGTGAAAGGTGAAATAGAAAACTTGTATACATCAATTGCAACAATAACACTAGATT
>CAMLUO010000052.1 GCA_946487895.1 uncultured Clostridium sp. | reverse complement strand
ACATTGTAGGTCTATTGATATTTTTGTCATAAAATTAGAAAATATTTTATATATTTACAAATAGGATAATAAAGGAATGATTAAGATGAAAAATGTAGATGCAAAAAAATTATTTAAAACTTTAGGAAAAAATGTTAAGTATTACAGAAAATTGTATAACTTAAAAACAGGAAAAATGACACAAGAAAATCTAGCCGAAGCAGTTGACGTTTGTACAGCTCTTATAGGTAACTTAGAAAGTGAAAAAATAGAACAAGGTGTTAGTGTTATTACTTTAGTTAAATTAAGTAAAGCATTAGGTGTTTCTATAGATGATTTACTTAGTCCAACACATCCAAAAGACTAATTTAAAAAGATTTCTTAAGCAATTTTTTAAAAATTGCTTTTTTTAATATGATTATATATAAAATTTTATTCAATTATGAATGCGAATGAAATCATATTAGAAATTCTTTAACTATCAAATAGGAGAATCTCAAACTTGCTTTGAGAGGTGCCTATTTGATAGTTTTAAAATTTATATATGATGTAATGTTAGCCAAATAATTAATAAAATTTTTATATATATTCATAATGCTTTTTAGTTCTTTGCCAATTTCATAGATAGCAATTTTGAAATTCCACTTTCCTCCATAGTAACACCATAAACAGTATCAGCTGCCTCCATAGTACCCTTTCTATGAGTAATAACTAGGAATTGAGTATCTTTAGAAAATTTCTTCAAATACTCTGCAAATCTATAAACATTAACATCATCTAAAGCTGCCTCAATCTCATCTAAAACACAGAAAGGTGCTGGATTGATTTTTAATATTGCAAACAATAAAGCAATTGCAGTAAATGCCTTTTCTCCACCTGATAATAACATCATATTTTGTAATTTCTTTCCTGGTGGTTGTACAGTTATTTCAATTCCACAATCTAAAATATTTTCCTCATCTTCAAGTTTCAAAGATGCATTTCCTCCACCAAACAACTCTTTAAATACTTCTGCAAAATTCTTGTTAATTAACTCAAATTGTTCTTTAAATTGTTGCTTCATAGTTGTTGTCATTTCTTGAATCATTTTTCTCAATTTTGCCATAGTATTTTCTAGGTCTACTCTTTGTTCACACATAAAGTCATATCTTTCTTTAGTATTTTTGTATTCTTCAATTGAATCTATATTAATACTTCCTAAATTACGTATATCTGCCCTTAAATTATTTACTCTTTTCTGTGTTAATGCAACATTTTCAGGCTTTTTATACTCTTCAGTTATATTATTTGGTGTTAATTCATATTCTTCCCACATTTTATTAATAATTGATTGTATATCTTCTTCTAATTTAGTCTTTTTCACATCAATTTTAACAATTTGAGATTTTAAATCTTCTATAACTTTGAACTTTTCTGAGATTTCGTTTTCTTGTTCTGATAATTTTTTATTCTTATCTTGTCTATCATTTTTTAACTCCTCTATTTTACTTCCACTATTTTTAACTTCTTCTTTGATGTTTTCAATTTTTTGTTTTGTTTCTTTTATAGTTTCTTGTAAATTGAAATTATCACTTTTAATTTGTTCAATCTGCAACTTTTTATTTTCAATACTCTTTAGAGTATTCTCAATGTCCATATTTATTCTTTCTTTCATTTCTTCAATAGATGCTTCACTTTCATCAAAAGAAGATACAGATATTTTTAAATTTGTGATATCGAAATTTAAGTCATCTACATATTTTTGATTATCTTTATTAAGCTCTGCAAACTCTGTAATAACTTTTGTTAATTCTTCATTTTGATTTGTTAATTCTTCAATTTCCTTTTCTATTTCTTGCTTCGTATTTTTAGCCTCTTCTTTGTGTTTTTCTAACTGTTGCTCTTCATCTTTCAATTTTTGTAATCTTTTTTCTAATTTTTCAATGTTCTCATCTATTGCCACAACTTTTTGCTTTTCTGTTGCATATGTTATATCAATTTCTTGCAATTCTTTTTCTAAGCTTGTCGCCATTTCAATTGTATCTTCAATTGAATTTTCAAATTCTTGTTTCTCTTGTTTTATTTTTTCTATTTTTTGTTTGATGTCTTTTATTTCTTTTTGTAATTTTTCAATTTCTTTACTTCTACCTAGAATATTTACCGTTTTCTTAGCAACAGAACCTCCTGTTATTGCACCAGATGGATTTATCATATCTCCATCAAGTGTCATTATTCTAAAGGTATATCCATTTTGTTTAGCAACTTTTATTGCATTATCCATATTGTCTACAATTACTGTTCTACCTAGTAAACTCACAATAATTTGCTCATATTTTTTATCAAATTTTATTAAATCTGATGCAATTCCTATAACACCATTTTCTTTACCTTTAATTTTATCCAGTTTTTTTCCTCGTACTGATGCAATTGGTAAAAATGATGCTCTTCCTAAGTTGTTTTTTCTTAAGTGTTCTACTAATCTTTTTGCATCTTGTTCAGTATCTGTTACAATGTTTTGTAAAGACATTCCTAAACTCATTTCAATTGCTGTTTGATATTGCTCTGGAACATCTATTATATTTGCTAAAACTCCATGCATTCCTTTTCCAAGTTCTTTTACATTTTCGCAATCTTTTAAAAGACTTTTAACACTTTTTACATATCCTTCTTTTTCTTTTTCAGTTTCAACTAAAAAACGTAATCTTGATTCTTTTATTCTCATTTCATTTTCTAGTTGATTAATTTGAGTATTGTAAGCTTTAATTTTTTGGTCAGAACTTTGTTTCTTTACATTTATTTCTTCCAATGATTTTAATATGCTATTTCTTTTACTTTCTATTTCATAGAATCCTTTTGAAATATCTTCTTTTTGTAATCTAGTTGCATCAAGCTCAGAGATATAATTAGAAATTTCAGACTTTATTTGTCTTTGTCTTTTTTCATCATTCTCAAAATTAATATCTTGTTCATGACTTTGTGATTGCAATTCATATTTTTTATCTGTGTTTTCTTCTACTTGCTTTTTATATCCTTCGATTTCTAATTCTTTACTTGATAATTTCTTCGTTATTTCTTCTAGTGCTTTTTCTTTTTCTTCTAACTCTTTTTCATATTTCTCTCTATTTTGTTTTAAGTTATCTCTTTTCTCTTCTTTTTGTTTTATCTCATCTTCTAATTCTTTTTTTCTTATTTCTAATTCTTCTATTTCTTTTTCATATCTTTGTTTATTTTCTTCATTATTATTTATTCTAGTATTTGCAACATTTATATCAGAATTTAGCATTTCTATTTCTTTTTGACTTTCAAACCCTATATTTGACATTTCTTCAATTTGGTTTGTAATTCTATCAATCTCTTCTTTCAATGCCTCTTTTAACTGTTTTATTTTCTCTAACTTTTCTTCTTCTTCCTTACATTGAGTTGTGTATATTTCTTCATCTTTTACAATTTCTTCTAAACTTGTTTTATACTTTTCTATATTGTATAGAAACAAGCCTATTTCTATACTTTTTAATTCTTCTCTTAAACTTAAATATTTCTTTGCTTTTTCTGATTGAGCTTTCAAAGGCTCAATATTTGCTTCTATTTCTGCTAGAATATCATTGATACGTAATAAATTAAGTTTAGTATGTTCTAGTTTTTTCTCACTTTCGGCTTTTCTAGTTCTGAATTTTACAATACCTGCCGCTTCTTCAAATATGTGTCTTCTATCTTCAGATTTATTACTTAAAATTTCATCAATTTTACCTTGTCCAATTATAGAATATCCATCTTTTCCTATTCCTGTGTCCATGAATAATTCTAAAACATCTTTTAATCTACATGGCACTTTATTGATATAGTATCCTGTTTCTCCACTTCTATATATTTTTCTTGTAACTGTTACTTCTGTATATTCTATTGGAAGTGCTCCATCGTTATTGTCAAAAACCAGTGATGCTTCAGCAAAACCTAAGGATTTTCTATTTTGAGTTCCTGCAAAGATAATATCTAGAGATTTTGTTCCTCTTAGGGATTTCATACTTTGCTCTCCAAGCACCCATCTTATACTATCAGAAATATTACTTTTTCCTGAACCATTTGGTCCTATTACTGCTGTTATCCCTGGCATAAATTCTAATACTGTTTTATCTGCAAAGGATTTGAATCCTTGTAATTCTAATCGTTTTAAATACATCTATTATCACCTTTTGTTTTTTTCTAGTACTATAACTTTTAATAATTGCTAGAATATTATATTAAATAGTTTTGCAGTACCGCGTAGCGACCAAACGAGCGAAAGCGAGTGCGATTGGAACAACCTACAAAATCTTATTATTGGGTTGCGACAACAAGGTACAAAAAAATATTTAATATAATATTCTAGCCATATAAAATTATATTTTAGTTTTCTACCTGTTTAGTTTATACTATTTTACATAGAAAAGTCAACATTTTACTTCTTTAATTTTTCTTCTTTAGTTTCTCTACAAAACGAAAACCATTTAAATCATTATATTTTTTTATTTGTTTTTCCTGGCTTTTATCGTTGGTTTCTTCAAATATATCCTCATCCATATTCTCTTCTTCTGGTTGGTTTACAATAGTTTTTGCAATATTATATATTAACTTCAACTTTTCCGGGCTACATCTTTCTAGTATCTCTTCAAAATCCTTATTTAAGTAATTATCTGATTTCGGAACTGTACCGGATAATAAATATTCAATGGATATATCTAAAACTTGACTTATTTGTGCTATTCTTTTCAAATTGATAGGAAATCCTTTTTCAAGTCTAGATACATATGCCACTGCCACATCAATTTCTTCTGCTAATTTTTCTTGTGTATAACCTTTGTTCTTTCTTGCTTCTTTTATTCTCTCTCCAATTAAGTTATAATCAATACCCATATTACCAACTCCTATTCTAGGGTAAATATATCATCATAAGTTTGTGTTGTCAATATTTTTCATGAAATTAATGTGTAAAAATTTATTTTATAGTTTCTTCTTTTTCTCTTTTAAAAATAAAGACAAACTAGAAAATTCTAATTTGCCTTCTTTAGAAATTTTACCCTGTCCCCTTTGCACTACAAAGTGCAAAATGAGGCCGTCCCTATTGCACTTGTTCTGCATATTTGTTATTTACGACTTTTTCATATGGTGCTTTCTCATCTAATTCACCAGCCATTGTCATAACTTCTTCTAATCTATTGTATGCCTCTTCTTTTAAAACTGGTGTTTCATTCCATGCATCTATATCTTTATAACTTTGAACTGCATTAGCTAATTGCTCTATGTCTGTATCTGGGAAGAAACTTTGAATTGCTTCTGCAATTTCCATACTTGTATGTTCTTTTACAAATTGCTGTCCTTTATATATTGCATTTGTAAATTTTTGAATTGTATCTTCATTATTTTCTATATAACTTTTCTTAGCAAAATATGCTGTATATGGTATTTCTCCTGATTCAGCTCCAATTGATGCTACAACATAACCTTTTCCTTCTTGTTCTGTTAATGATGCTGTTGGTTCAAATAGTGTAACATAGTCTGCATCTCCACTTGCAAATGCTCCTGCCATTAAGTCAAATTTGATGCTATCATCTAATGTTAAATTTGTTTGAGGATTTATCCCATTTTTCTTAAGTACATATTCTAAGGTCATGTATGGTACTCCACCTTTTCTTCCTGGAATCACCACTTTTCCCTTTAAGTCTTGCCAACTAAAATTGTCTGTATCTTCTTTAGCAACTAAAAATGAGCCATCTCTTTTTGTCATCTGTGCAAATACTTGTGTATAATCTTCTTTTCCTTCATTGTATACATATATTGATGCTTCTGGCCCTGCAAATCCAATATCACATTGCCCAGCTAAGATAGCTGTCATTACTGCATCTGCTCCTTGACCTGTTGATAGCTCTATCTCCATTCCGTTTTCTTCAAAGTATCCTTTGTTTATGGCTACATATTGTGGCGCATAAAATACTGAACGTGTTACTTCATTTACTGATATTGTTTTTAGTTTTCCTTCACTATCACCTTTTTGCCTTGTTGCAATAAATATTCCTACTGCTAAAATCACGATTAAAACTATCACAATGATGTATATTATTCTTTTTTTACTCATCTCACACCTCCTAATAAAAAACTTTCTTTTATATTTTATGTTTATACTTAAGATGTGTGAATTGGTATCTATTTGAATTTTTTTGTTTTTAATATAAACTTTTCTAATAGTAATACTGCTAAATACATTAAACCTGCAACTATACCTAAAATAATTACACTAGCCATAACTAAATCTAATTTAAAAACTTGCCCACCATAAACAATTAAGTATCCAAGACCTGCTTTTGATACTAAAAACTCACCTGAAATTACACCAACTAAGGATAATCCAATATTTACTTTTAATGAATTTATAAAAGTTGAAATATTTGCAGGTATCACTATTTTAGTAAGTATTTGAAATTTGCTAGCATTAAAAGTTTTTGCCATTTTAATTACTTCTTTGTCAGTTTTTAAAAATCCATTCAAATTTTCAAGTATTGTTACAACTAATGAAATTGCAACTGCCATTACAATTATTGCTGGTGTCCCTGCACCTACCCATATTATTATAACTGGTCCGTAATGCAACTTTTGGCAAACTATTTAATACTACTAAATATGGCTCAAAAACTTTAGATAAAAAATCTGACCACCATAATAATATTGCAATTCCAATTCCTAGTATAGTTCCAATTGAAAATCCAACAATTGTCTCATATACTGTTACCCAAATATGTTTCATTAAATCTTCTGAACCTAGATTTATCAATGTATTCCATATTCTACTTGGCTGGCTCATCATAAAACTGTCTATTATTCCTTTGTTAGCTAGTATTTCCCAGATTCCTAAAAAAGCAATTAAGATAAATATTTGAGTAAATAAAACAAGTACTTTATTTTTCTTTTTCCTTTTAATATATTCTTTTCTTTCTTTTGATTGTATAACTAATTGTTTATTCATCTACACCCAACTCCTTCCATAATGTATTAAAATATTTACTGAATTTTGGGCTTTCTCTACAATTTATAGGATTCCTATTTTCAATTTCAAAATCTATCTTAATTATATCTTTTACTGTCCCTGGTCTTTTTGTTAAAACTAATACTTTATCTGACATACTAATTGCTTCTGAAATATCATGTGTTACTATAATTGCTGTTATTCCTTCTTTTCTCAAAATATGATAAATATCATTTGTTACCATTATTCTTGTCTGATAATCTAATGCTGAAAAAGCTTCATCTAATAGCAAAATCTTAGGCTTTACTGCAAGTGTTCTAATTAAAGCAACTCTTTGCCTCATTCCACCTGATAATTCTGATGGATATTTATCTTTAAAATCATATAAATTATATTTTTTTAACAAACTCTCTACATATTCTTTGCTTTCATTATTTAATTTTCCTTTTACTTCTAATCCAAACACACAATTACTAAAGATTGTTCTCCATTCTAATAAACAATCTTTTTGTAGCATATATCCAATTTTATCTGATATTTCTTCTATTTTTTCTCCCTCTATGTAGATTTCTCCTTTTGACTTTTTTTCAAGTCCTGCTATTATTGACAAAAGTGTTGATTTTCCACATCCGCTCGGACCAATTATACTGATAAATTCTCCTTGCTTTACTCTAAAATTGACATTATCTATTGCTAAAACTTCTCCTTTTTCACCTTGATATTTTTTACTTATTTCTTTTACTTCTAATATTTTTTCCATTGTTATCAACCAAACCTTTCTTACTGTATCTTATGTAAAACAATATAAAAAGTTACCTTGTATGAATTGTTTGGTTATAAAACTTATTTTGCTTCTAATTTTTTCAATTCTTCATTTGTAACATTAGTTATTTTTTTCATAACCTCTTCGTCCAGTCCTAGCTTTAATATCTGGCTTGCAATATCTTGTATTGCTTCCCTTTTACCTCTTCTTGCTCCCTCTCTTTCGCCTCTTTTTTCAAATTGCTTCATCCTTTTCCTATCACCAGCTTTAATTCTTTCTGCTAATGTTGCCATATTACCACCCACTTTCTCATTTATTAAATTTAATAATTCATTTTGCTCATCATACTCTAAAACATTTCCAAATAGATATACAATCATATCTGCTAATTTTTCTAGCCTTACCATATCATTTTCTATTTTTATTATGGATTTCACGTTTTCTACAAAATCTTTCGTATTTTTTGATTTTTCTAATATCATGCCATACCCAAACATTATCTTTTTTTCTAACAATTCTTCTATGTTATATTCATTCATATCAATAAAGTTATATCCAAAGTCTATTCTATATTTTTCATATGTAGTTACTTTAATCTGTTGATACTTAATGTTTTTTGGAACATTCCACTTAACTTGTCCAGTATATATCACTATTGGCACTACTGTTGGATATCTAGATATTTTATTAATTCTCTTTCCTTTTTTCCATTCTTGCACAATATCCATACTATAATCTAATACCCTAAATGGAATATTATAGTCAACTGTTGATTGATGCTCTATTAAAAAATACAAATCCTTATCTTTCAATTTATATACTATATCTGCTTCTTGTGATTTAAATTTTTTAGTAACAAAACTATTGGGACACTTTTGCAAATTACTCGCTTCTACTTTCTCATTTGGTCTAAAAAATTGATTGACCAGTCCTGCAACTTCTTTTTTATCTTTTAATATATCTTTTATTAGTTTATCATGTGATTTATCTGTTCTTTCATTATTATTCTTTCTATTATTAACCTTTAAATTATACTGTACTCCATCTTCAGCTAAACCTGTTATATCTTCCCTTCTTAAATTATGGATACATCTTATATAATCGCTATAGGTAAAAACTTTCAATCGCATTCCTCCTTTATTATACTTTTATTTTATTTATATGTCAATATATATTTTAGGGTAAATTTATTGAAATTTTAGAAACTAATTTTTAAAAAAATTTCTTGATATAAACTCTTTTGATTTACGATAATATATTACCATAATCTGGAAATAATTGCAAGTATTTTTTTAACTTTTTTAGGGACGTGCCAAAACGTTTCATTTTGCAACGATTTGGCACGTCCCTAATTGACTCAATTATCAAAATAACTACTAATTTCTTCTAATCCTTCAAATTCTTTTTGTCTAAATATATCATAGACGACAATTGATACTGAATTAGATAAGTTTAATGATCTTAGTGTTGGTCTCATTGGTATTCTTATAGTTTTATCAAGGTATTTTAATAATACATCTTCTGGCAAACCTTTTGTTTCTTTTCCAAACAAAACAAATACTTCATCCATTTCTTTATAATTTGGCTCTGAATATACATGTTTTCCTTTTGTTGTAACAAAAAACATATTATTTTCTTCTGGTTTGTATTTTTCTAAGAATGCTTTAAAACTATCATGTTCTTCTATATCTAATTTGTCCCAATAATCTAAACCTGCTCTTTTTACTGCTTTTTCTGAAATGCTAAATCCTAATGGATATACTAAGTGTAATTTTGCTCCTACTGCTGCACATGTTCTTGCTATATTTCCAGTGTTTTGTGGTATTTCTGGTTCTACTAATACTACATTTAATTTCATTTCTATCACCTTTCTTTTAATAGCAAATTTATCATATTTTATGGAGAAAGTAAAGTTTTGAAATACATTTAATATTTATTTACTTAATACAAAGTCATTTAATAATTTATTTACTAAATTATAGCTATTAGCATGTTTTGCATGCCCTTTCCATGAATTTATACAAGCTGTTATATATGGTAATTCTATTTTTCCCTTTTTATATAACTTTTGAAAATTTTTTAACTTTCTTTTCATTTTATTTTTACTTTGTTCTCTCAATAACTTATGTGTTTTCCATATTCTAAAACCACAGTAATTTATTCCTTGATTCTGTTTAAAATATGCAGTTTTTGAGTTTAATTCTAATTTTAACTTTTCATCTAAAAAATTTTTAATTTTTTCTAAACTCTTTTTTGCCCTTTCTTTGCTCTCTACTATTAAAACAAAATCATCCATATATCTTGTGTAGTAACTAATCTTTAATTCTTCTTTTATATACTTATCTAATTTTGTCATGTATATATTTGCATAGTATTGTGATGTGTAATTTCCAATTTTATGCAAAGCTTTGCATAAAATTGGTTATAGCAATTAAAATATTATAGAAAGTATTATGTAGAAATGCTTATATT
>CAMLUO010000051.1 GCA_946487895.1 uncultured Clostridium sp. | reverse complement strand
CTGTTCGTGATTTAGAGGTTTTAATTAGTACACTTGAAAAATATCATTGCTATTTGATTTGTGATAGAGATGATGTAAATACATCAACTGCAAATGGTCGTTTCTTTGTTAGAATGTTAACTGTTCTTTCACAATTAGAAATTGAGATAGTATCAGAAAGAACAAGATTTGGATTAAATGGTGCTATAAAAGCTGGTCATATTCCTGGAAAATGTCCGCTAGGTTATTATAGAGATAAAGATAAAACATTGAAAATTGACAATAGTACCAAAGATATTGTTGTTAGAATATTTGAAATGTATTTAGAGGGAAAAAGTTATCAAACAATTGCCAATATTTTAAACAAAGAAAAAGTTTTATATCCAGAAGTAAAGCATTGGATTGATTCTTCTATTAACCGAATTATAAATAATAAAATATATATGGGTGATTATGAAAGATACAAATATGATAATGATAGAGAAACAGAGCTATTTATGGATGTTGTACCTCCTATTATAACAAGAGCTATGTGGGAAGAAATTCAAAAACAAAAAGAAACAAATCAAAGAGCATATTGTAGAAATAGAGTTTATATATTCTTTCAAAAACTGGTGTGTCCTACTTGTGGTCAAATAATGACTTGCAAAGGAACTGGTGGAAAGAAATCAAAATATATGTATTACTATTGTGATACTTGCAAATTGTACTATAACGAAGATGAAATTGAAAACTGCTTGATTGATTATATTTTAGATTTAGTAGAGTATGATTTTCATGTAAAAAAATACTTTTACCCTATACTTGCTGAAAAGAAAGATGATGAAAGTAAAAAAATTGACGAAGAAATAAAAAAATTACAACAACAGAAAGCTAGACTGAAAAAGGCTTATATGAATGGTATTCTTGAAATGGAAGATTTCTCTGAGGACTATAAACTAATCGAAGAAAAGTTATCAGTACTAGAAAATAAAAGAATTGATGCACTTGATTTTGATAAAGAAAGTTATAACCCTCAACATTTAATGGCTCAAAGAGATATTGAAAGAGAAAAACTAACTGAACATGAAATGTATAAAGATGTTCTATTAAAACTATGGACTATGAAAAATAAAGATGAGAAACAAAGCTTTATATCTAAATTTATTGATACTGCTACATTAAAGAAAAATAAAGACGGAAGTTTTGAAATAGATAAAATAAACTTTAGAAGTAGCTTTATTGAACAGATAGACAAGCTATATGATAAAGGAATTGTAGATGTACCAACTATGATAGAAAGAGATGGAAAACTAGAAGATATTAAAGTTAGTATAAATATGAACAAAAAACAATTAGATGATTATTTAGAAACATTGAAAAAAGAATTAAATATAAATTATATGGATTTAGGAGAATATTATTTTCACGATGATAAGATTGATGAAAATTATGATACTAAAACTCAAGTTGCAAAAATCAGGAACAGAGCTATTGAGTTTAAATTAAAGAAAAATCAAAAAGTCATAAGACTTGTAGCAATGAAAGAATTAAAAAACTATATGGCAAGACCAGAAGGAAAGTTACGCTTGGGACTTGTTACTCATACTACTTCAAAGAAGAATCATAAATAATTGTTGCAAGAATGCTTATGATATTTTCTCTGCAACAATTAAATTAACGTGGCATGTTTTGTTTTTACTTTAGTAAAAATGAAAGTGGTGATAGTTAATTGGGATAAATTTTATCTCTGTGGGAGAAAATTTATTGCCTTGCAGAGCCCCCGAGTTTTGATAGCATGTCAAAACTCATAGGGGGTTAGGACTTATGACAGAGTCAAAGTCCTGTGCTTCGAAGAAAGTTCAAGGAGGTGGTTTTATTGGAGCAAGAATTAGCATATTCTTTTCACTTAGGTAGTGATAAAAACAAAAGCAAATTGGCAAAGAAAGTTTCCAAAGGAAATGTATCAGGTACTACTTCTCTTTCTAATAATGCAATTCAAAATGCTAACGATTTATCAAGAGTTAATAAGCATAATTTAAGAGATTATGATAATCAAAGAGAATTAATTAGAACGATTTATGGAACAAATGATATTGTAAATGATGTTAAGCAAGTATATTTAGATGAATTTGAAAAAGCAAGACTAGAATATAATAACAAACAAACTCGTGAAGATAGAAAAATTGAAGATTATTTCAAAAAAGTATGCGATTCACAAAATGATATAGCTTGTGAAATTATAGTAGAACTTGGAGATATGGACTTTTGGAATGATAAAGACCAAGAATATAGATTAAAAATGATTGATGTATATAATGAGCAAATTAAAGATTTAATTAAAATTGTACCCACTTTTAAAATAGCAAATGCAACAATCCACTTTGATGAAACATCTCCCCACATGCACGTTGTTGGTGTTCCAGTAATTGAAAATTGCACAAGAGGAATGAAAAAGCAAGTTGGAAAATCGCAAATATTTACAAAGGATTCATTAACTAATATTCAGGATAAAATGAGAAATACTTGTATAAAATCTTTTAATAAGTTTTATGATATAGACTTTAAATTAAAAGAGAAACAAAAAGGCAGAAATCAAGATATAAATGTTAATGATATGAAAAATTATAGAGAATTAAAGAAACAACAAGAGCAAAATGCTAAAAGGCTTCAACAGGCAAATAACAAGTCAAAAAAACTTGATACAAATGCAGACAAAGTAAATGCAATATTAGATGAGCTAAAACCTTCTAAACTTAATAAAAATAATATGGTTATTTCAAGCGAGAATGTCGCAGAAATAAAAAAATTAACTGAAGAAATAAAAGATACAACAAAGTCAGTAAGAAGTGTAAATGACTTAAATATAGCAATTAGAGATTTTGAAAAAAGTAGTTTTGAAACAATACGAGAAGTTTCTTCTCTAAAATATCAAGTAGAACAAAAAGATGAAGAAATAAATTATCTTAAAAAAGAAATTTCAACGAAAGACAAGATTATTAGTAAATTACGAGCCGAAAAAGAAACTCTAAAAGAACAGTTACAAAAGTTTAAAGGTTTTTGGCATAGTATTATAAAACATTTTCAAAGTAGACTTGGCTTTGATAAAAATGAACATTATAAATATGTTACAGATGATTTATATAAAAATGGCGTATTTAATGATAATGAAAAAGAAATTGCAACAACTTATTCAAGAAAAATAAAAACACAAGATGAGATCAACACATCAAAGACTAAAAAGAAAAATAATATGGAATTGAAATAAAGGAGTTAATGGTTATGGAAGAAAATAAAGTTGAAAATGTAATAAATATAATTAAAGATATGGATATAAGAACCTGCTCCATTGACAAAATCAAAGATTTGAATGGGTACCCCAGAACCTTGTTACAGACGAAATAAAAGATAAATTAAGACTTGGAATAAGTTTATCTACAAGTGATCGGGCTAATATCTATATAATAAAACCGAAATGTATGAGAAATTCGATACTATATTAAAAGAAATTGATGAAGAATATATAACTACTTTAATAAACTTTGTAAAATATAAACTTGTAATGTTTACATAGTCTGAATTTCAGTAATTGTTTATAACTATACTAAAGCATAAAATAATAGCTCCAAAAAATTAGATAAATTAATTTTTTGGAACTGTTATTCTAATTATAAAACTTGCTCTTGATTATCTTCTATTATTTTATCCTGTACAGGTGTCGAGATAGAAACGTGGTTGTCTTTGTTATTGGCCTTATCTTTAATAGAGATTTCATTTAAAATTTCTTGTAATTCTTCTGGAATTTTTAATCCATAATAATTACCATTTATAGCTTTTTGCAATATTGCTGATAATTTATCTGTAAATGGATGTGTAGAATTTAACCTTTTCTCCACTTCTTGCAAGGTTATAGATTTACTACCACTAAGAATATCTCTTAAAGACCTAATAATCCCTGCATTTGCTAATGAATATAATCCATTGTTTCTTTTTTTATAATTTGTATAAGAAGATGGAGTAATCAGACTGATTTCTGATGGACTATCAATACCATTACTAAATAAATAACTTATTGTATGATAAGGTTTATCATCTACTTCTATTATAGGATCTATTAATGTTGTGGCAGATGGAGTGAATCTTGTTTCTACTGCACTATCACCATGTTTCTCATACATTGTAATAGCATTACTATTAGATTTTCTTTGATGAAAATAATCAAACCCATCTTCTCTAGAATCGATTTTTGTTAATCCGACAATTTCACCGTCTTTTCCATATTGTATAACATCTATATGTGATTGATTATTTTCATCAGATGTTGTAATCATACACATATCTTTGCCTCTTTTAATAATTCTTCGTACTTTATTTTCGTTAGCTAGAAAGTATTGGTATACCTCCCAAGAATTCCCTTCATTAAATATTCCAATGTTACTATATTTTTCAATTTCTTTTTTTATCTTATCAGGAAACATATCATTTTGTTGATATTCTTTTACATCTATTTCTATAATCATATAACCACCTCGTATTAACATTATAGCATAATTCAATTGAAAAGTAAAGAAATCCATTGCTTGCAAGTATCACACCTAAATAATAATATTATTATTTAGGTGTGATACTTGCAAAATTAACAATCTTATGTTAAATTAAATACAATAAATCGAATTATATAAAAGTGAGCATTACATTATTGCATAAAAATTTCGCATACCTGCTCCGTAATGGCTCCATTTGATATGAATCATTAAAGGGTTATTTTAATTTCACACCTATTAAACCAATCAAATCTACGGCTTGAAATTCATTTATTATTGCACCTTTTAAATCTTCAATTGATACAACAATTCCATCAATTAAACTATCTGAAAAATCTATACCATTTAAACTAGATTTAAAAAATTGTGCTTGTGTTAGGTTAGCATTTTTTAAAACAATATTTTTTAATTTATTTTCTTGAAAATTACTATTTCTTAAAATAGTATTATCTAATAAAATATTTTCCATATTAGCCATTGCAAAATTAGCATAATTTAAATTTGATTCAGTAAAGCTAACATTATTTAATAAGCTGTCTATAAAACTATCTCCAGTCATTTTGCAATTATTAAATAGACACCTTATAAAAGTACAATTTTCAAATTTTGTATTTGAAAAATTGCAATTATTAAATTCAATATCAACAAAAGTATTTTTAGACAGATTACTATCTATAATATTTGTGTTATGAATTACGGATTTTTCAATGGTAATATCATTAATTTCTATATTACTTTCTTTATAGTTTTCTAAATTTATATTCTCTAATTTTTCAGTTCCCTTTATTTCATCTAATAAGTTTTCAATAGTTATCAAGTTATCAACTAATATTTTTCTTGGTTTTAATATATTCATTTTACACCTTCTAAAAGTTATTAATATATTTAATCCTTATTTAAAACAAATTCTTTTTTATTTAAATAGTCTAAAATTCCACTATCAGTTTTAAAATTAAACTTTAAAATATAGCTACAAAGCATTTGATACTTTTTACCAAACTTTTTATTAATACTATTAATACCATATTTACCATCACCAATAATAGGATAACCAAGATGAGCTAGATGAGCCCTGATTTGATGAGTTTTCCCAGTTTCAATTTGGACATCTAATAGACTTGTATTATTTGAATAATTTTCAATAACAGAATAAGTAGTAACTATTTTTTGATATCCCTTTTTAAATGTATCACTAATATATACTTGTGATTTTTTGTTATCTTTAAATAAATATGCTTCACATCTTTTAAAATTATCTTTCGGAATTCCATAAACTAAAGCCTTGTAATGTTTTTCTATTTCATGATTTTTGAATTTATCTAATAAAATATTTAGACTTTCATTATTTTTAGCAAATAGGATTAATCCAGTTGTATTTCTATCTAATCTATGGCAGGGCATAGGGTTAAATTCTAAATTTTCATAGTTTTTATGGACTAATGATGTTAGACTGTTTTCTCCAGTTACTTCTATATTATATGGCTTATTTATAATTAAAATATTATCATCTTCATAAAAAATGTCGAGTTTAATAGAAGGCATCAATATATCATCAGAAATATATACCAATATTTGGTCTCCTTCAAAAACACTAACATTTTCATTTATTCTTTTTCCATTTATTTTTATATCCTTCTTTCTTAAGGTTTTATAGAATAAATTGTTTGTTAGTGTTGGCAATTTAGCCATTAGAAAAGTATTCAATTTTTTATTATCATATTTTTTATCTACAATTAAATTTTTCATAGATATATTATATAAATAAATAATCTAAAAGGCAAGGAAATTGATAAAATTTGAAAAATTATGTAAAATATGTTAAAATAGTAGTGCATCAAAAAATTTTACATTAGGAGGATGGTCAAGATGGCTAAGAAGGATTTTATGACATTGGAAGGCATCGGAAAGGAGAATAAGGGGAGTATCTATCGAGATTACAAGGATGACACTGATGGCATCTTGTATTTTGAAGATAGAAGAAACAACTTATTAATTCGGCAGATAGTACCAATTGCAAAAGATGTCGAATTGGTAAGAAATACTCAGAAAATTGCTGCTAGACAATATATTTTAATAAGTAAAGATAAAACTCATTTTATATCACTTGACAAAGTCATGGCAGAGTATACTGATGAAGAGTTAAAGAAGAAGATTAGAGAATCTAATCCTCTTGTTAATGGGGAAGGCGCTATGACTGTTGCTATATTTAATTTGAAAACAAAAGAGTTTATTGCAATATTAGATATAGAGGAAGCTCAGAATACTGATGGTAAAATAGGAGCAATAACTTTTACATTTTCGAATAATATGCTTGTAAGGAAACGGTATGGTAAAAAAGTAAGAAAGTGGGTCGAGAAATTTTTAAAAGAAACACATATCTATACTGGTGGTTGCCGAGAAGCAATTTTCAATGGAAATGAGTATGAGTTAGTACCAATTAGTTAATTAATGTGAGACCATCAAACTGGCACTAGAGTTATTCTAGATGCCAGTTTTTAAATATTAGAAGTTAAAAGAAAAGTAGTTATCATAATCAATTCCTACATCGAATATAATAGAATGTGAACTTTTTGTGAAAATTAATAAAAAACACTTGACTTTTTTATTAAATGGGTATAAATTATTAGCAGTCAAACAATAAGAGTGCTAAAAACACTAAAAGGAGGTAATTTAAAATGATTAAACCATTAGGAAGTAGAGTATTAATAAAAATGAAAGAAGGCGAAGAAACAACAAAAAGTGGAATAATATTAGCACAAGCTGCTCAAGAAAAACCACAAATAGCAGAAGTAATAGAAGTAGGACCAGGAGAAGTAATTGATGGTAAAAAAGAAGAAATGCTTGTTAAAAAAGGTGATAATGTTATAGTAAGCAAATATTCAGGAACAGAAGTAAAATATGAAGGTACAGATTATATCATTGTTAAACAAGAAGATATATTAGCAATAGTTGAATAAAATTAGAAAGAGGATTAAGGAGTGTCCCTAAATCCCATTAAGAGGGATTGAAAGAACGTCCCCAAATCCCTGATGAAAGGTAGGTAATTAAAAATGGCAAAAGTTATTAAATTTGGAGAAGATGCAAGAAAATCTTTATTAGAAGGTGTTAATAAATTAGCAGATACTGTTAAAGTTACATTAGGACCTAAAGGAAGAAATGTAGTTTTAGACAAAAGTTTTGGTGCACCATTAATTACAAATGATGGTGTTACAATAGCAAAAGAGATTGAATTAGAAGACAAATTTGAAAATATGGGAGCAAGATTAGTTAAAGAGGTTTCAACAAAAACTAATGATGTTGCAGGTGATGGAACAACAACAGCTACAGTTTTAGCACAAAGTATGATTAAAGAAGGTGTAAAAAATGTAGCAGCAGGTGCAGATCCTATGGCTATAAAAAGAGGTATGGATAAAGCTGTAAATACTGCAGTAGAAGGATTAAAAGAAATTAGTTCAGAAGTTGATGGAAAAGAAGATATTGCAAGAGTTGCAAGTATTTCTGCTAATAATGAAGAAATAGGAAACTTAATTGCTGAAGCAATGGAAAAAGTTTCAAAAGATGGTGTTATTACAATTGAGGAATCAAAAACATCAAATACTGAATTAAATGTTGTTGAAGGAATGCAATTTGATAAAGGATATTTATCACCATATATGGCAACTGATACAGAAAAAATGGAAGCAGTTTTAGATAATCCATACATATTATTAACAGACAAGAAAATAAGTAATATTCAAGAAATATTACCATTACTAGAAAGTTTAATGCAAGAATCAGGAAAACTATTAATAGTTTGTGATGATATGGAAGGAGAAGCATTATCAACATTAATCTTAAATAAATTAAGAGGAGTATTAAATGTTGTAGCTGTTAAAGCTCCTGGATTTGGAGATAAGAGAAAAGCAATGTTACAAGATATTGCAACATTAACAGGTGCAGAAGTTATTACATCAGATTTAGGATTAGAACTAAAAGACACAACAATTGCACAATTAGGTCGTGCAAAACAAGTTAAAGTTCAAAAAGAAAATACAATAATTGTTGATGGTGCAGGAGATAAACAACAAATAGCTGATAGAGTTGCTCAAATTAAAGCTCAAATTAATGAAACAAAGAGTGATTATGATAAAGAACAATTACAAGAAAGATTAGCAAAAATTGCTGGTGGAGTTGCAGTAATTGGTGTTGGAGCAGCAACAGAAGTTGAAATGAAAGATAAAAAATTAAGAATTGAAGATGCTTTATCTGCAACAAAAGCAGCAGTTGAAGAAGGTATAGTTGCAGGTGGTGGAACAGCTTTAATTAATGTTATACCAAAAGTTGAAAAATTAGTAGCAAGTCTAAAAGATGGTGAAAAATTAGGTGCTGAAATAGTATTAAAAGCACTAGAAGAGCCAGCTAGACAAATTGCTATAAATGCAGGATTAGAACCAGCAGTTATAGTTGAAAAAGTTAAAACTTCAGATGTAGGTGTTGGATTTGATGCAGGAAAAGAAGAATATGTTGATATGAAAAAAGCAGGAATTGTAGACCCTACAAAAGTTACAAGAAGCGCATTACAAAATGCTGCATCAATAGCTTCAATGGTACTTACAACTGAAAGCTTAGTTACAGATGCACCAGAACAAAAATGTAATTGTGGAAACCATGGAGAAGGAATGCCATCAGGAATGGATGGAATGTATTAATATAGAAGAGGATTAATTATGCAAGAAAAGTGGAATCAAAGAACTGAAATGCTAATAGGAAAAGAAGCAATACAAAAATTAGAAAAAGCAAAAGTTGCAGTATTTGGAATAGGTGGAGTGGGTTCTTTTGTAGTGGAAGGGCTAACTAGAGCAGGTGTAGGAAAATTAGTTTTAATAGACCCAGATGATATTTCAGTTACTAATTTGAATAGGCAAATACATGCAACACATAGAACAATTGGAGAAAGCAAAGTAGAAGTTATGAGACAACGTATTTTAGACATTAATCCAGATGCAAATGTAGAAATATATAAAGGAAATGAATTTGAAGATGGTGAAGAAAGTATAATAAATTCTAGTTTTTCATATATAGTAGATGCGGTAGATACTGTTACAACTAAAATTAAATTAATTGAAAAAGCAAAAAAAGAAAATGTATCAATCATATCTTGTATGGGAACTGGTAATAAATTAAAACCATCAAAATTTGAAATTACCGATATTTATAAGACTACAGTATGTCCTTTGTCTAAAGTTATGAGAAAAGAATTACGAAAAAGAAATATACAGGATTTAAAAGTTTTATACTCAAAAGAAGAACCAATTAAAGTTGATACGAATATTGAAGAAAGTAATTTAGATAGAAAAAAATCAGTTCCAGGAAGTATTTCTTTTGTTCCATCAGTTGCAGGTTTAATGATAGCAGGTGAGGCTATAAAGGATATACTAAATATGAAATAAGTAAAAGATATGTAATTACGATTTAAATTGTAAAGATATTTATAAAATGTTCTAACAACTGACTAATGAGAATACAATTAAACAAAAGTATTTCCATAAAGGAGTTAGAACAATATGAAAAATGTATCAATAGAAGAACGTGCAGTAGAACTTGCACATTATATAATAGATTCAAAAGATACAGTAAGAGGAGCGGCAAAAAAATTTGGAATAAGTAAAAGTACAGTACACACCGAAGTAACATTCCAGAACGGTAAAAATAAATCACCTA
>CAMLUO010000050.1 GCA_946487895.1 uncultured Clostridium sp. | reverse complement strand
TGTATGTTCAATCAAATTATACTACTTAAACATACACTCATGGCGCACAATAACATGCATATCGGGTTAGTTTGAAATCGTCAATTTTCTTATCTGCAACTCCTGCTTTTACCATTTTGCCGACGTCGGCAAAATGGTCTAGTATATTAATATCACTGTTTTTGCAAGATTCTTTTGCTTTTTCAATTACTTTGACAAAATTTCCCCATTTGCTATATTCCAACATTGTCATTAGTTCTCTAGCATACCAAAATTCAACTCCATTTTCATCTACATGTTTAATACTTTCAAAGTCTTTTTCTGTTTTATTTACTAAATTATTTGCCATGTATATCAACTCCTATCAGCTTTTAAATTATACCATTAAATTAATATTATTCTATCATTTCTATTTATATCATATTTATTAATCTTTTTCAATACTTTTACGAATTTTTGTTTTTATTTTTTAGGTAAAAAAGAAGGAACAGATTATTATTCTATATCCTTCTAATATCACATCTTAATTTTCCTTAATATTATATTTTTTCATCAATTCTTTTATTTTTTCTTCCATTTTTTCACTCTCCTACACTACTTCTTTCTAATGAATTTTTCAAACATTTTTTGTAAACATTATAATGTGTATATTTCTCTTGAAATTTCTGTAATAAAATCTTGCCCTCGTTTACTCTGCCTTCTTGACTCAAATATTCAACAAATGCAATTAAATAATCTGAGACTTCTTGATATCTTCCACGTTGTTGTGTCTTTAAATACTTTTTAGTTATTTTTGATATTTTATTTTCAAACTGTTTTTCCACTTTCTTTATAAGTTCTTCTGGAATTTCTTTTTTAGTGGCTTGCATTATTTTAAAAATCAAGTCCGTATCTATGTTATTTTCTATATTTTTTATCTCTTCTACAAATTTCTCCCTTATTAATTTATTTTCATTATTCTTTCTGCTTCCAAAAAATAACAAATAATAAAATATTAAGTTTTTAACATGCTCTTTATAATAATTATCTAGTTTTTCAAATATTACATATACATTTTCTAGTTTTTCAAATATTACATATACATTTTCTATTTTTCCTAAAATAAGGTCAATCAAAATTTTCTCACATTCATTTTTTTCTTTAACAACAATAAATTTATCACTTAATTTTGATATTTCTTTGATTTGGTCATCAACTGAAAGGTTTTCACAAATTTGTACTATATATGTAAGTTTCGGATGTAAATCATTTATCTTATATAAATATTTTCTTTTTAATTCATCAACTTTCATTATATTGTAAAAAGTATTACTATATTTATCAAGTTATTTCACAAATAAACAATTTTATAAATACTCTTGCATATTTTCTACATCTATACAATCTTCTATAAACTGTTTCTTCAACAACTCTTTAGGAATAATATAATTATATTTACCCGATTTTTGCAAAATATCTGGTATTTCAAATTGTTCTTTATCTATATTTTCATGTTTTATTTCTTCTAATACTTTTTCTATTTCTTTTCTACTTTTCTTTGTTTTTATTTCAATAAAGATAGGTATTCCAGCTCTATAAAAAATTTGATTTCCGATTTCTTTTTGCTTTAAACAAAAACTAAGTGCTAACATTTCTTTAGTTCCTAACCATGGAAAAATCCCATATACTCCTTTTACAATTGTTACAACCTTATTTCCTAATATATTTGTTCTATTAGCTATTTGACGTAGTTCTCTTAACTTATGCACACTATTTAAATCTAAATATCTATATTTTTCTTGCTTGCTTAAAACTTCCTGCATTTTTTTCAAAATCTTAGTATTTACAAATATGTTTCCATCGTCATTCCAACCAATTTTAGATATTCCTCCTACTTTTTTAACAAATATTTGTCTTTTTTCTTCATTAATATCTATAACTTTCCAAGTAAATCCTGCAAGTCCAAATTGTTGTCCCACTATATATGGTGTCTGTACTGTTCCAATCTCTTGTGAGCCATCCCTTACTGAATATTCTATTGGTGTACTAAAAACTGAAAAAAATTGAAAATTATTAACTTTTCTTTCTCCTTGCATCCCAATCAAAAGATTTCCTTCTTCATCTTTTTCTATTTCTTGTTTTTCTAATAAATATCGCAATAATTTTTGATAACCTTCCTTAGGCACTTTTTTAAAAGCTGTCAATGTTAATATGTATCTTGCTAATTCTTTTGGACTTACTGCACCCATTCCAAACAAAAAACTCATTGTTTGGTGATATAATAAAGAATATGGCAAATCATTTTTTTCTTTTGGTTCAATCCATTTTTCTTTCAAATATAGTTCTATTATTGCAATACATTTGATAAACTCAAAATCTATTAATTGGTAGAATTCTTTTGCTTTATTATCTTTTTCTTCTTTAAATAGAAATAACATTTCAGCAGGTTGTCCTCTTCTTCCGCTTCTTCCGAAGTCTTTGAACAAAGCTAGACACCGTAAATGGTGAACCTGTTTGTACTATTCTATCTAACTTTCCTAAATCTATTCCTAATTCTAATGTTACTGTTGCTCCTGTAATAGCATTTTCTTCTTCTGATTTCATTTGTTCTTCTGCTTGTCTTCTAAGTGAATTAGAAATATTTGCATGATGCACATAATATATGTCTTTTGTATTTCTATTTTTAGCTATTTTCTTTAAATGTGCTATATTTTCTTCTACTTCTGATTTTGAATTAGAAAATATAATACATTTTTTATTTAATGTTTTTTCATATAAATCTTTATAATAATCTAAAATTGACGTTTCATCTTCTTTTTCTTCTATTTCATAATATTTAATTCCTAATCGTATCTTCCTTTTTTCTTCTGGTACACTCGGTATAACTGTTTTTCTTTTTGTTTCTGCACTTAGCCATTGTATAGCTAAGTCATAGTCACCTAAAGTTGCAGATAATCCTATTCTTCTTGGTTCTTTTCCAATTATTCTTTGTATTCTTTCTATAATGCACAAAGTTTGCAAACCTCTATCATCATTCATGAAATAGTGAACCTCATCTATTACAATATATCTCAAATCTGAAAATAGTTTTAATATATTTCCAGGATTTCGCATAAGCATTGCTTCTAAAGATTCTGGGGTTGTTTGCAATATTCCTTTTGGATTCTTTATAAGTTTACTTTTTGCATTTTGTGGTACATCTCCATGCCATTTTGTTACTGGAATATCAGTTTCTTCTAACATTTCTTCTATTCTTATAAATTGGTCATTAATTAATGCTTTTAGTGGACTAATATAAAGGACAGCTACTGAATGACTAGGATTTTCATATAAATCTGTTAAAATAGGCAAAAAAGCTGCCTCTGTTTTTCCTGATGCTGTTCCAGAAGCTAATAGTATATTATTCTCTGTATTTAGTATCAAGTCACATGCAGCTACTTGTATTGGTCTTATTTCTGACCACCCATTTCTATATATATATTCCTGAATAAATGGTGCTAATCTTTCAAAAACATTTTCCATACTTAAACCTCAAAATCTTCAAACTCACGATTTTCCTCTTCTTCCGTATTATCTCCTTTTGCAAATTCAAACTTCTCATTTCCAATAATATCAGCAAATGTTTTATTAGGATTTTGATATAGAATATCTAATAGTTCTATAAAATCCCTTATAACTTCTCTTGGTGTAATATTAGTATTTGCGCCTACTCTTTCATATTCTATTTTAATAAATTGCATCAAATCATCTTGAGTCAACTCGCTCTTGTATTCATGTAAATCTGAATGTATATCTCTCAATTTTTCAGTAAGAATAAACATTTCATCTGGTGTTAAACGTTTTAATCTTATAATAGGTGACAATAAATTAACAATATCTTCTGATGCAAATTTTCCTTCTGTTAGTCTTGAACGTAATGCATCATAACTAAAGATACCTTTTCGTGTATCTTCCACACATTGTGGAGTTCCTCCCATTATTATTCCTAAATATTTTGCCTTTCCTTGTAAAGTATCATTATACATCATCAAAATTTTTTCATAATTATATTGTCTTGTAACAGATGTTGGTATTCTATATAAATTTACCAATTCATCTATTAACATTAACATTCCTTTATATCCCGCATTTACCAAAAATATGGCAAATAATTTTACATATTCATACCAATTATCATCTGTTATTATAATATTAATTCCAAGCTCATTTTTTGCTTCTGTCTTTGTTGAATATTCCCCTCTAAACCACTTTAGTACCTTTGACTTTTTCTCATCATCTGATTCTTCATATGCTTCATAATACATATTTATTACTTTGGCAAAATCAAACCCATGTACCATACCTTCTAAACTAGAAATATTCTCAAAAATTTTGCTTTTTACCTTTTTAGAAAATTCCTTTTCATCTGCATTTTCTCCAATTTCTTGCATAACTTGTGTTTTTATTCCTGAAATCCATTTTTCTAAAATTAATGGAAGTGCTTGTCCATCTGGTTTTGTTTTTGTTGACATGTTTTGAATTAATTCTTTATATGTTGCTAATCCTTGCCCTTTAGTTCCCATTAATCTTCTTTCTGGCGAAAGGTCTGCATCTATTACAACAAATCCTCTATCCATGACATGTGTTCTAATAGTTTGAAGTAAGAAACTTTTTCCACTTCCATATCTTCCAACCAAAAATCTAAATGTAGAACCTCCTTCTTCTATAATATCAACATCATTTAATAAAGCTTTAATTTCTTGTTCTCTACCTACTGCTATATATCCGAAGTCCTATTCTTGGTACAACTCCTCCTTTTAAAGAATTCATTAGTGTCGTTGCTATTCTTCTTGGTACTTTTATTGCCATATTTGTTTCATTCCCTTCTTTATTTCTTCTTCATAATCTTCATAAATAGATGACATATCAGATTCTATTACTGTATCTCCAATTGTTTCTAATGCTTTGTCATTAATATTAGATATTATTACTTCTAACATTTCATTTTGACTTTGTGCAATTTGCATTATTTTATTTTCTACATCTTGTTTTTCTAGAAAAATATTTATTATTTCTTTTTCTTCTGGATTTAAGTTATATGCAAATTTTTTAAATACATTTTCTTTTTGCGTGTTAGCTACTTCTTTAGGTTTGTCTATTGTATCTTTTTTAATTTCGCTTATTTCTTTGTGATTCTGAATACTTTCTTCTCTTACTACACCATTTTTAATCTCTTCATCATTTTCTTCTATAATAAGTGCTTTTTGAATTTCTTCTGACTTTTCTCTAATTTTTGCAAATTGCTCTTGATTAAATACTACTTCTATTTTTTCTTCTTGCTCAAATTCATCTTGTTTTTCCTTTGGTTTTTTGAATATCATCTTTGGGATTTTATTTTCTTCTAAGAATTTAATTGTTTCTATTTGAATAATCTCTTGTAAATTCATTTTGTATATTTTTCGTAAAACATTTCTAGTTTTGTCTGAACAATAATATTCTCCAATATCTTTTATAATTTCATTTTTTTCTGGAAGTTTTAACTTTCTATATCCTAAATACTCTCTTATATAACACTCCATTGTTTTTAATATATATCCTATTGTGTTTCTATACTTTCTATCTTCAGAATAAATTGTTTTATTCCACACACCATCTATACATTCATACTTTTCAGTACCTTCGATAATGATTGGTCCAATTGGTTCTTTTTCATAAAAAATATTATAGTTTCTAAGTGGTCTCCACCAATATTCTGTTTCGTGTTTATACATTAACATTTCTGATAATGAAATATCATTTTCTTTAAATTTTTCATTTAACTTAGTAAAAATTTTTTCTATACATTGATTTAATAGATATCCATATTTTGTTCCTAATAACTTGCTTTTTGCTATTTTATATGTTGAAATCTCATTCAAAAAATCTATTTTATCTATATATATTCCTTTATTTAAATCTTTTAAATCTTTAGCTTGTGTTTTTATTTCAATAGGAAATTTTTTCATAATTTCTGTATATGGTATTTTAAAACCATTTGTAATGTAGAATTCTTTGATAATATTAGGCATTACACTATCAATCTTTAATGTGCATTGCCTATATCCCTTCCAAAAATCAATTAATTTTTCTATGGCATCATTTTCATCTTTACAACCTATTTGATTTAATAATTCATTTATATAAATTTGCTCATATTCCCAGTCTATTAATTCAAATTCACCTTTTCTTATTTTTGTTCTCCACGAAAAATATGTTCTAAAATCAGTAAATGAAAAATTTGAATATGTATAGTCCACTCCAAAAATATTATAACTATTTCTATGAACATTTTTCACTTCATAATTGTCTTCAAAATTTTCTAAATATTTTGCTTGTCTGTAAAAAATTTCATCTTCATCCATTCTCCAATAATTGTCTTTTTCAATTCTTTGAAATTTTCTATAAATTTTGTTTATATCAGCTATACTATTATCTAATTGAACTATTTTTTCTTCTTTATATGTATTTTTTACATCTTCTGCTCCATACATTATGTATTGTGCAAGTTCTCTTAATACAAAATCTAATTCACTTCTCATTTTTTCATTCCTTTTTTACTTTTAACTTTAATAAAGTTCTCTTTTTAGCAATTTTTCGCATTAATTATACCATATGTCGACTTATATTGCAAACAAATTTTTAATTTTACATAATTTTTTATAGTTTTTTTATTAAATTTCAATTTTTCTATTAAACTCAATTTCATACCATCTATTCAACTCTTTCCTAGTTTTAAAAGCCAAAACATTTTTATCTTTATTTCTCTCAAGCACATCTTTTATTATTTTCCCCTTAGTATTATTCCAGTTAAATGTAAATTTCAAAAATTCCCAATCGATTTTTTCTTTACAACCTGGTATTTCTGGCTTCTCCTTGCCTCTACGTTTAAAATATCTTGAAAATATACCCTTCATTCTTGCCATTCTAGAATAGTTTAAAAATATCACTAAATCTGCAGCTTTCACTCTATTTTCTAAAGTAGATTGATATGTACCATCAATTACCCATTTAGGTTCTCCTACCTTTTCCATAATTATTCTGTCTCTCTCATCTTTATCTCTTGGTTTCCAATTTGCCAGGTGATGAATCCCATCTATATGATAAACTGGTAATTCCAACACCTTTCCCAAATTATCTGCCAAAGTTGTTTTTCCTGTTCCAGGTCCACCTATTATTGCAATTTTAGAAATATTTTTCACTTTTAAAACCTCCTTTTCCAAACGCAAATATGGCTGAAAAATATAATTACAATTTTTCAACCTCATTTTTTAAATTCTTATTTTGTCAATTTCTCTTTTTCCTATATATACTTATATCACATTTTATTTGATTTTCATATACTTTCACACAAATTTATTGCAAAATTTAAAATTATGTCATATAATAAGGACTAACATTGAAATAAAATTAGAAGGGATGATTCATTTATGAGTAGACTATCAATAAAAGAACTATATAAAAACTCAAAAGAATATGACAAAAAAGAAATCACAATAGAAGGCTGGGTTAAAACCGTACGTGACTCTAAAACCTTTGGCTTTATAGAATTAAATGACGGTACTTTTTTTAAAAATTTACAAATAGTTTTTAATAACAACCTAAACAATTTTGAAGAAATTTGTAAATTAACAATAAGTTCTTCAATTAAAGTAACTGGAACTTTTATACTAACACCAGAATCAAAACAACCATTTGAAATACAAGCAAATAATGTAGAAATTGAAAATTTATCAGATACAACATATCCACTTCAAAAGAAAAAACACTCTTTTGAATATTTAAGAACAATTAGTCATCTACGTCCAAGAGCAAACACATTTCAAGCTGTATTCCGTGTAAGAAGTGTTCTAGCATATGCTATCCACAAATTCTTCCAAGAAAGAGGATTTGTATATGTAAATACACCTTTAATTACTGGAAGTGATGCTGAAGGTGCTGGAGAAATGTTCAATGTAAATTCTTTTGATTTAAATAATATTCCTAAAGATAAAGATGGAAATGTTGATTTTTCAAAAGATTTCTTTGGAAAACCTGCACATTTAACAGTTAGTGGTCAACTAAATGCTGAAACTTTTGCAGAAGCATTTTGTAATGTATATACATTTGGTCCAACATTCCGTGCAGAAAATTCCAATACTGTAAAACATGCAGCAGAATTTTGGATGGTTGAACCTGAAATATGCTTTGCAGATTTAAAAGATGATATGGATTTAGCAGAAGATATGATTAAATATATTTTTAACTATGTACTAGAAAACTGTCCAGAAGAAATGCAATTCTTCAACAAATTTATAGATAATGGCTTATTAGATAGATTAAATCATGTTATTTCTTCTGATTTTGCAAGAGTTACATATACTGAAGCAATTGCTGAATTAGAAAAGCATAATGATGAATTTGAATATAAAGTTTCATGGGGTGTTGATTTACAAACTGAACATGAAAGATATTTATGTGAAAAAATCTATAAAAAACCTGTTTTTGTTACAGATTATCCAATGGATATAAAAGCATTTTATATGAAACAAAATCCAGATGGCAAAACCGTTGCAGCAACTGACCTTTTAGTTCCAGGAATAGGAGAAATTATTGGTGGAAGTCAAAGGGAAGAAAATTATGATAAATTATTAAAACGTATGAAAGATTTAAATATGCCAATTGAAGAATATGACTGGTATTTAGACTTAAGAAAATATGGTAGTTGTAACCATGCTGGATTTGGTCTTGGGTTTGAAAGAGCAATTATGTATTTAACTGGTATGCAAAACATTCGTGATGTTATACCTTTCCCAAGAACTCCAAAAAATTGTGAATTTTAACAGGGATTAGAGAACGGTCCTAAAAATCCCTCCTTTTAGGGATTCAGGGACGAACCTTAAAATGACAAGTATTAATTTTTAATATTAACACTTGTCATTTTTTTAATTCAATGCATTATTACATAATTTTTCTAATCTAACGAAGATTTTCATCATCATCAGATTGAGTTACTCCAGATGAATTGCTATGCGATATATTTTTTTCATTTCTCTCTTCAACTATACTTTGAATACTACTGATAACCTTCAATCTTTTTTTCTCAGGTATCTTAGATAATTCATCTATTAATCCTTTTGTTTGTTCAACAGTAGCTCTTAATTTTGAATCTTTAATTATAGCTTTTAATCCCTCAATTTGTTTTTTCCTTTCTTCCACAGATAAAATCTTTAGCATTGATTCTAATTCTTTAAATGCTTCTGTTTCATTAAATCTTTTTTCTGCTTCACTTTCTACCTCAGCTAAAATATTATCTCTCAACTCTTGTTCATTAAATTTTTTCTTACTTTTATTTTTTAAATTTGGATTTTTTTCTATTATTTCATACTCTCTTCTTGCTAATTCTGGCATATTCATTTTTCCCATTTCAATAGCTGGTATTACATTAGCTAAGATATAAACGGTACTAGTACCATTTTTAGCATAATTACAAGCTATCTTTTTAGCCACGATTTTTCTTTTCATTTCTTCAATTTTTGGTGTAACATACCTAACCTTTTCCATCTTCTTATTTAGTTCCTCTACAAGTTGCCAATCACCTAGATTTTCATCACATCGTCTATATAAACTTTCTAAACTATTCAAATCTGCAATTTCTTCTTTTCTCTGTTTCTCACGTTTTTCTTCTTCTATTTCCCCTAATTTTTCATCCTTCAAATCTGGATTTTGTATTCCACCTTTTGCTAATTCAAATTTATCTTCTAATGAAAGTTGTGCTTCATTCTCTGATATTAACTCAGATACTTTTGCATCTGGCAATTTTTTGGCTGGCTCGATAACATATTTATTATCTACTTCCTTTTCACCTGTCATCATAATGATATAATTATATGCAATATCAAATGGTATTCCTTTTTTTTCAACTAAAAAATCAGCATACTTCTTTGCAAATTCTCCTTTTTCTTCTTTTGACATATTTTTGGTTATTGCTTGATATTGTTCATATGCCATTTCAGCTATAGATTCTATATCTTTATCACTATCCTTTGCTTCTTGTACATTCTTTTTTATTTCTTCTGCTCCTTGTTCAGCTAATTTTTCTAAATCTGCACTTGAAAATGCAAATTTTAATCTTTTTATAATTTCATGAATTCCCATATTCTGTTTCAATCCTTTCTGCAAATTTTTTTACAATTATGTCACCGATAAATTATATATTCACACCTCAAAAAAATCAAGCAATTCACAAAAAAATCAGTAATAACGAATAAAAAAATTTTTTCATAAAAAATCAATATATGTATTAATT
>CAMLUO010000049.1 GCA_946487895.1 uncultured Clostridium sp. | reverse complement strand
GAATGACAAGACAAAAAGGAAATATTAAAATTGCTAATTATACACTAATAATAACTTATACAATCACTTTAATTGGAACAATTTCTTTTGGAATTGCAGAAGGAGAATCAATACTAATAGAAGTTTTAATATATGGAATTATAATCTTATACTTATGCAATATTTTATTAAGAAAATTCAAATTTATAAATAATAAAATATATGCAGTAGTTGTAATTGGGCTTTCAGTATATCAAATAGTTAGTATTGGTAGATATTTGTTTATTTATAATGATGTAGCACAATATGTAATTAGAGATTTAATTATAATCTTATCTTATATGGCAACAGTACCATATTTTTATAATTATTACGAATTATTAAAGGAGGAAAAATAAAAATGGCAAGTGATGAAGAATTAAAAGCAATGGGAATTTCAAATGATAATAAAAATAACAATGTAAATGTATCAGCAAGAACAAATAAAGTAGCAACAATAATTAAAGCATTATCTATTGTTGAGGCAGTAATTGGTGTTATATTTGGCATATATGCGATAGACGGCTTAAATATGGACGAGGGAGCAGTAATAATTATTATAGCAAGTATAATATCAGCAATATTTACTTATGCTTTGGGCGAGATAATTCAGTTATTAGAAGATATAAAAAACAAATAAATTAAGATTTTATTTAGAAAAGGAGATTTAAAAAAGCTATGGTTCATAGAATGAATTTTACACAGATTATAATAATAGTGCTACTTGTAATTGTATCTATAGGATATATTATATATCTTCTATATAAGAATAAAGAAAAGGTTAAAAATATAAATTTTAAAAAATGGATTAAAGAAAAAAGTGGAAAAATTAAAAAGAAAGAATTTAAAAAAATTAAGTCTAAAATATATTTGGTTGTTGCTATATTAATCATTGTACTAATCATAGCAATAATACAAGTTAAAAATTACAATGATGATTTAAAGCAATGTTATGTTGTAGTAAAAAACGAATTAGGTTGGAATGAGTTTCAAACACTTATAGATAAACACCCTATTCTAAAATCAAGTTTTGAAGAAAAAGCATATCAAGAGTTATATAAGGCAATGGACGAAGAAATTGAAAAAATAAAGAATGGCAATTATGGTACAGAAGAAGAGAGTTTTAATTGGTATAACGAGGCTGATAAAAACAAAGTAGATAAAGAATATAAAGACAAAATAAAAGAAAAACAACAACTGATAGAGCTTTATAGAATGATAAATACAATAAATCGTAAATACATTAAAAATGAACAATATAGAGAAGCTTTTTCAGAATTAAATGATATACGTAATACCAATGGTTTGTGCAAAGAGGGACAAAAGATTGCAAAAAAAGAACAAGATAAAATAGAAGACAAAGCAATAGAACAAGTTGTTCAAGTTGCACAGGAGAGAATAAGTAAAGGAGATTATTCATCTACCAAAAATATTTTAGAAGACTTTAAACATTTAAAAAATGAAACAATAACAAATTTATATAAGACCTGTGAACAAAAAGTGGAAGAAGAAAAGAAAGCAGAAGAAGAACGAAAAAAACAAGAAGAAAAAGAAAGAATCGAAAAAGAAAGGAAAGACTTTGAAATATATTGTTATTTTAATTTGTTAGCTTGGAAAGAGAAAGAAACAATAACAGATGACATCGCATATTCAAAATGTGCTAGCAAATTTGGGATAACTAAAGAACAGGCAAAAGAAAGTTATAAAAGAGTTGAGCCTGTTAGTTATTCATATCAGAGCAAATACCCTGACATCTTTGAGAAATATGCAAGTCAATATTAAAAAAGTAAATGAGAAATTTAGAGCGATTAGAAAAAGAGGGTTTCCCCCTCTCTTTCTTTTGCTTTCATTATTTTATCAAAATATCACTTTCGCAAATGCAGTAATACCAACGTTTTTTTACTGTAAAATTAATCATAAAATTTGATTTTTATTGTAAAGTTTTGTTTACATAAAGTTTCACGTGAAACTTTTATATTGCTTGTAAATATATCAAAATAGCATACTACAAGAGATATTGAGAAACGTATGTTTACGAATAGCTCTCAATATTATCTTTAATATCACATTACTGTAGTTACAACGATTAAAATACAGACATTTAAAATGTGAGGTAGTATAATTGTTATCTTGAAAAATAAAAATCGTTTTGTGAGGCTCGTGGAGAACAAAAAATAACTTAAAAGGCTCTATTTTCAATTTTGAGGTTTAAAGGTATAATTTGTCGAATTTGATATTTGAATGATTTTGGAACGCAGTTTTGTGCGAATAATAGGTATATAAAAACATCTTAACAAAAATAATAATTTATGATAAAATGTAAATATGAAAAATATTTTATATGAAAGGTTGAAAAAATATGATAGATAGTTCTATAACTCATTGTAGTAATGAAAATTGTAGTAAGAAAGAATCTTGTTTAAGATACACAAATAAAAGAAATGTGAAATATGGTCAAACTTATTTATCTTTAACAGAAGAACAATGCGAAAAAGATAAATGTTATATCAATAAAGATGAGTATTATAAAAAAATGATTATGAATATTATTAATGAAGTTACTAATGATGATTTAGAAAAGAAAATGCTATTACAAAGTTGTAATTCATTGTTAGACATATCTAAAAAATATGATTTAGAAAAAGAACTAAAAGAAAAAATCAAAAAGTTAGAAAGTAAATAATAAAAATGGTTTCTGCAAGTTTCTGCAATTTATAAAAATTGGTTTCTGCAAATATTTGCGATTTTTTCTGCAAGAGGAGAAAAATTTACACACCTTTACACGACTTTACAGGTCGAAAAGCATTGATTTTTAAGCAAAAAATGAGCCTACGCGACTCTAAAAATATTTTAAAAAGTTTTAAAAAAATAACAAAAAAAAGTCTGCAAATTAGCTTGTATAAAGCATTACAGACTTTTTAATATTGGTCGAGGCGACAGGGATCGAACCTGCGACCTCATGGTCCCAAACCACGCGCGCTACCAACTGCGCTACGCCTCGAAATCAATCGCTTATATAATATACCATATTTTTTTAAGAATTGCAATATTTTTTTGAAAACTTTTTTAAAAATATTGAAATTTTTAAATTTTTATTTTATAATATTATGTATGCACCAGTAGCTTAGTTGGATAGAGTGTTCGGCTACGAACCGGAAGGTCGGGGGTTCGAATCCCTCCTGGTGCACCAAGGTTCTCAAAGTTTAGCTTTGAGGACTTTTTATTTTCATATAATCACATAAGCAATTTTCCGCAATAAATATACACTTATATCTCTTTTTGATTATTTAAATAATATCAAAAATATAAATTTATTGCAATATCTATTTTCATTTTCGGGTAATTAAAGGGTAATTTATTTAATATCCTTTAGTATTAATCTATTTCTTTCTAGTTTTCCTTTTCAAAATCATAAAAATTTCAACCCCAACAACCACAATCAAGCCAAGCACAATAGAAATTGTTCTATAATTATTAGTTTGATTATTTTTGTTTTCTTCTTCATTTGCTATCTCTTGTTCATTACTTAAAAATTCCAAACCCTTTTCATCAATTAAACTGTTTAGTTTTTCACTATTTGCATTTTGTTCCTCTTCAAAAATCTTGTCCTCTTCCTGCGTCCTTCTATGAACATTTACAATATAATCTTTAAAACTATATCCATTAGGAGCTGTTACTCTAACTTTTACTAAATTATCTCCTTCTATCAAATTATCTTTTCCTGTTATTTCAACCTTTCCATTAATATTTTCAGGCACAGCAAAAACATTCAAATTTTCAGTACTGTTGGGAACACTTGCTTTATAATTTAAAATATTCACATCAAATATTGGTTCTAGCATAGCATTTTCTATTGCTAAAGTTTCCAAATTGCTATTTGCCGCTTCTTTATCACTTGTTTTAGTCACATTTATTGTATAAACTGATTTGCTAGTATTATCCTTTGAAGTTACTTCTATTAATATTTTATTTAAACCTTCTTTTAAACCTTGATTTCCGCTTATTTGAACATTTGCATTAGAAACTTCTGGGATTGCAGTCACTTCTAAATTATTTGTATCTAAATCTGCAATAAAATAATAGTCTTTTATGTCTGGAGAAAATTCTGGTATTAGCCCCTCTTTATCTAATCTCATTATTTTTAATAAAGAATTATTATCTTCTCCAGTAATTGTATTTAGTTCAAGACTATTTTCCGGCTGTTCTACGATATTTATTTGTAAACTAGAATTACTAATATTTGCCGGATTTTCATTTGTATTACTTGTGCTTATCCTGTTACCATTACTATCATAAAACTCCCCTATCAAGTTAAAATTTGCAACTCCTGTTTCTTTTGGTTTAAATTCAAATACTGCTATATCTTGATTCTGCCTTGTATTCTTTCCACCTGCTTGGTCATACCATACATTAATTATTCTATTATTAACTACATTTGTATTTTCAGGTCCTGATATATATTCTAGTTTATCATTGTCAAAATATAAATTTAATGTATATGATGCGACTTGTATATTACCTATATTTATATATATTTTAAAATTTTCGTCTTTTTGTATTGTTTCATTATCTGTTTTTATTGTTAAATTTTCTGCTGCTAAACTTATATTACTATTACTTATTAATACATTTAACGAGATTGCTATTATTAAAATTAAAATAATACTGATTACCTTCTTCATGTTTTATTCCTGCCCCCTAATCCCTCTGATTTATTATTTGTAGTCCTAGTATATGTCTTTGGATTAATAAAAGGTCTACTGATGTTGGCTTTCTTCCGTTTTTGTTTATATTTCCTGCTTTTTGAAAAATTTCATCTATTGTTTGTATTTCTAAAATATGCCTTTGTAGTACTAATAAATCTACACTATTTATTTTTCCATCTCCATTCACATCTCCATATAAGACAACTGAATATTCTGCTAATGTTTCTGTTGTATTATTTGTTTGTGTAGTTTTTATTATTTTTATTTTTGACCCTGTTCCGACTAATTGGCTATTTTCTATTTTTTCTCCTTTATAGTTTTCTATTTGTATTTCATATATTGTTGTTATATATTTTTTAATATTTTCTACTGTCATATTATTGTGGTCAAATCCACTTATTATATTTCCTTGTGTTGTTAGTGATTCATCAAATTTTAATTCGTCTTCTGTTAATTTTTTTATAACTTTTACTTCTACACTTTTTTGAATAGGATTACTTTGGTTATCTTGTGAATTCTGGCTATCTTGACTTGTGACTGTTATTTTTGTTGTTCCTTCTTTTATCGCTGTTATTTTTCCGCTTTGGTCAACTGTTGCTATATCATTATTTTCAGAATTAAAAGTAATATTTTTATTTGTTGCATCTTCTGGATATATTGTTGCTTTTAAATTGTAATTTTCTCCTTCTTGCAAGGTTAAATTTTCTATGTCTAATTTTATTTCTTCAACTTTTGAATATACGTTTAATGTAATTGTACCTTTTACTCCATTTTCTGCCGTTGCTGTTATTGTCGCTTCACCTGAGCTTACTCCAAATATATTTCCACTTTGGTCTACACTTATTATATTCGGATTGTTAGATGAAAATGTGATTTTCTGGTCTTTTGCTTCTTCTGGTAAAATTTCTATTTTTAGTTTTGCTGTTTCATTTTTATTTATTGTATTTTTATCTAATGATAAGTTTATTTGACTGATTTGAACTGCAGGTAACTCTTTTAAATAGCTTTGGAATGCATATCCTACTATTCCATTTTCTAATATTACTCTGTCCCAAAGTTCACCATTTTGTACTCCTTTTTCTATTCTTGTCATTATATCTTTACTTGTGACAGTTGTTATTGTTTCATATGTTGTTGATGGTCCGCTTCTGATATTTAAAGTATTCGTAACATCTGCATATACTTTTGTGTTGTCTTGGATATAGTCTTTATCTAAAATGCTTGGTCTTTTACATGGAAGTTCTGGCATATTGTTATAGATTGGGATAACAAATGTCATATCTGTATCTAATAAATTGCTATTTACATATCCTTTGTAAATGATATTTGATTCACTATATGGTGCTAATACATTTGTCATATATTGATGCCAAAACAATTCTCCTCCTCTGTTATCTACTACATGGAATTTTTGTAGATAAATTGTATCTTGTCCTATATTTATATAACTAGAGCCAATAAATATTCCGCCTCCTGTTATCGCTCTTTCTTTTGTATTCCATGGAATTAAATATTTTGTTTGTGTTTGTGCATTTGCTCCATTTCCATCTCTTGCATATTTTAATCCATTGATTATTGCTCCCATTGGTTCTGAAGAGCTTGTCGCTCCTATGTTATAGAAATTGTATAAAGCTTCATATCCTGGAACTTTTCCACTTATTGATGAATGTGATAGAAATGGTCCTACTTCTTGTTTTATTCTTGATGCTAAATGATATGAACTTACTTTTGATGTTTGAGCTGCTCTTAATATCAAGTCTGCATATTTTTCTGTCATGTTTATTATTTGTCCTTGTGTATTTATATAACTTACTTTTGTATTATAGAACTCTGTTCCATAAAGTATTTTCTCTATCGTATTTAATTGGTTACTATTTTCAACATAAGATAACCCTTCAAACTGAAATATTCTTACTTCATTTAAAAAGTTTCTTGGGTCTATTGCATATTCTACTGCTCTCCTTGAACTATCAACCCAACCGACTGTCTACTTCGACATTGTATTCTCCTGGATTTGTGTTTTTCCATTCATCTGTATAGGATTTTGGAACTAGATTTTTTCCAAATATATTTTCATTATCTATAACGTAGTTCCAGTCTAGTTCTGTATATAGTGCTGTAAAATTCCAGTCTGGATGCTTACTTTTTAAGACTTCTAAATATGGTTTATAACTATCAGGGAAATTTTCTATTCCATTTGAAGTGTATGCTGCATTTGAATCGGTATTTATACAAGTTATAAATATTAAAGATATTATAATAATTAAGAAATGTCGCATTGGGGACGTTTCTCTTGCGACATTTTGTTTTGTTTTTATTAATTTTACGTTTATGATTTTTTTTAGGTTTTCCATTATTGTACCATTCCTCTCTTAGTGCATAACTCTGTTGGAAAATTATTTTATATTCTTAATCCTTAATTGCTTTAACTATAATTCTTCTTTCAGAATCAGGTGTACAAGTTATCAAAGTTAGTTCAGTATTACCATCTGTTTTTTGGGAAAGACATCTTGTTTCGTTTGGTAATACTGTATAAATATCATATATTGAATATTTTTCTTTGTTGCCATTTGTATCTGTTAAATAGATTTCATCATTTATTTTTAATTTTTTTATGTTTTGAAACATATTAGAAGGGCCATAATTGTGCCCTGCTATACAAAAATTTCCTACTTTGTTTGGCTCTCCGCCATAAAATTTTGTTACTGATGTTAGCAATGCTTGTTTACTGCATTCTTCTAATACATATGTTTCTAAATTTATTGTTGGAATATTTATTTTTGCACAGACTTTATATCCTTTAAATTCAGTTTCTATATACTCTTTTTCCACATTTTGTTCGTTTTCTGTGGATTGTTGTGTTTCTAGATTTTCGCTTTGGTAATTTTGGTATGATTTTGAATTGACTTTTTCTATAGTTGTTCCGCTTTTGCTATTTTCTTCCGTTTGTATATTGAATAATATAAAAAATAAAGTTCCTAAAATTAAAATCAATAATAAATATTTTAATTTTCTTCTGTTCTTGTTATTCATTTTTTATTATCCTTTTTTTCTTTTCATTACTGCAATAATGCTTGTTACTGCAATTATTACTACAACAATTGGAATGAAGATGTTTCTACCTGTTTTAGGCAATGTTTGTGGTAAATTTTCTGCTTGTTCGTTTTGTACTGTATTTTCTTCTTCCATTGGTAGATTTCCTTCTTCAGTCGTATTTCCGGTTATCTCTCCTGCTGTATTTCCATTATTTGTATTGTCATTTCCACCTGTTTGTTCAGCTAAAGCTGTTATACTGAATGTTTTGCTTACAATTTCAGCATCTGATGAATCTCTATCTATTAATATTATTTTGATTGTATATGCTCCTGCTTTTGTAAATAATCCTCTAAGTGATAAAACTTTTTCTACGTTTTGTCCACCTATTTCATATCCTGATGCGTCTCCCCATCCACTTTGGATGATGTCATGTTCTAGTTGTTGTTCATCTGTTCCTTTTAATGTTACTTGTCCACCGCTTGGTGTTGTTGCTTCTGCTATTATTCTTGCATGTTCATAGTTTTTTCCTAAAGCTGATGATATTCTTAAGGTCATATCTTTTTCTACGTTCTCAATTACATCTCCTGTATATGTCAATTCAATGTCATAATCTTGGTATATAGGCTCTACTACTATGTTTTTTACAATTGGCACACCTATATCATCATATTGTACTGATGCATCTGCATTTGCCAAACCTTCAGCTGTAACTGATAAATCTGTTGGATTTGAAGTTATTATTCCTTCTTTTGCTTTAAATGTAATGCTCATATTTGTTCTAGGTGCTGTTCCTCCAGTTGAGTCATAAAATGTTACTCTTACTCTTGTGCCATTGTCACTTGGTGTTCCTCCTTCTGCACTTACATATTCTAATAGATTATTGTCATATGCAATATCAAATGTATATGCACCTAAATCTGTTCCAAAGTTGATTGTTAGTGTTACTGTTTCGCCTGGATGTACTGTTTCTTTAGTTGTATCTAAAGTCACTGAATTTAACGGTGTTGCTGCTTCTACTTTTCCTACAAATATGCAGGTTAACAATATTGCAATTATCATTATTATGCTTAGTATTTTTTTCATTTTTTTCCTCCTTTTTTATTTTTTTATATTTTTATTATGTGGATATTTTTGTTTTTTATTTATTTTTTTATTGGAATTTTTTGCTAATTATTTTGAATTTGATTTTTTATTATGGAATTTGTTTAAAAATTTTCATTTTTTGCATTTAGAATATTTAACTTTCTAGAGCATATAAAAAGAGACTTAGAGCTCCGTCCCTAAATCCCTATTTTTCTTTCTTCTTATAGCTTAACAGTAATCCTATACTTATTGCTAATACTATTTGTACTATTCCTATTACTATTATTCTGTCATTTCTATCTAATCCCGTTGCTACTGTGATTATCATACTTGATGTGTCATTATTGTCTGTTTTGTCTATGTCTTCATATCCTGCTGGGTTTTCTATTTTACTTAGGATTACCATATTGTCTTTTTGTCCGAAGTTTTCTTCTCCTTTGTCCCATCTTAATACGATTTCTACTTCTTTGTACTCTCCTGGTTGTATCATTTCTTCTTTTAGTTCATCTGTTACTAGTATTCCATTTCTTTCTTCCCAATGTATGCTATTATCTTCTTCATGGTAGCTATATCCTTCTGGGATGATTTCTACTATTTCTCCTGCTGTTCCTTCTACTTCTCCTTTGTTTGTTACTCTTATCTTGTATGTTACTTTGATGTTTGCTGTTTCTGTTTTCTTTCTGTGGATGTCTACTTTATAGATCTCATCTTTGCTATTGATGTTTTGTGCTCCTTGGCTTATTCCGTCTATGTTTACACTTGCTACCCATTTGTCTATTCCTAAGTTAAATATTTCTTTTTCGTAATAGTATATTACTGTTATCTTTTCTTCTTCCATCTTTCCTTTGTAGTTTTCTGTCTTTTCTACAAATTTATAGTATGGGATGTCTTTTTGTTCTGTTTCGTAGTTATCTCCTACATATCCTTCTAGTGTCTCACTTGGTGCTATTTCATATTCTGTTCCTTTTTCTAAGTATTTTACTTCTACTTCTGCCTTTCTTTCATAGTAGTATTTTACTACGATTTCTTCTTCTGTCATTTCTCCTGTACTATTTGATGGTTTTTCTACTAAGTCATATCCTTCGAATTCTTTTTCTTCTGTTGTATACTCGTCTCCTACATGTCCTCCTATTTCTTCTTCATCTAGTTTCTCACCTGTTTGTTTGTCTATATACTCTACTCTTACTTTTGCTTGTTTGATGTAGTAATAGTTTACTTCTATTTCTTCTTCTGTCATTATTCCTTTTGCGTTTTCTGGTAATCTATTATTTCCTTCTTTGTCTTGGGTTACTAAGTCATATCCTTCAAATTCTCTTGGTGGTATGTCATAGCTATCTCCTACACTTCCTTCATGTTCTTCTGTTGCTAGTTTTTTATTTGTTGTTATATCTATGTGGTTTTCTATTACTCCTCCTGCTTGTTTTTTGTAGTAGTATATTACTTCTATTTCTGCATCATATGTTCCATCTGGGTTCTTTGTTATTGTCATTGTTCCTTTGCTATTTTCTGGTGCTTCTACTAGATTGTAGTCTTTTATTTCTTTTCCTTCTGTTTCATAGCTATCATTTTCATGTCCTTCTATTATTTCTTCTTCTGCTAATACTTTGTTATCTGTTGTATCTTCTGGTGTGTTGTCTTCTTCTAAGTATTTTACTATTACTTTTGCTTTCTTTATGTAGTAGTATTTTACTTCTATTACTTCGTCTCTCTTCATTTCTCCTTCTGCATTTGTAGGAAGTTTTGAATTTCCTTCTTCGTCCTCTGTTACTAAGTCATATCCTTCAAATGTTTTTGATGGTATGTTATAGTAGTCTCCTTCATTTCCTTCGTGTTCTTCACTATATAGCAATTCTCCTGTTATTTCATCTATATGTTTTTCTATTACTCCTGCTGATACATGTGCATAGTAGTATTTTACTA
>CAMLUO010000048.1 GCA_946487895.1 uncultured Clostridium sp. | reverse complement strand
TATCTTACATCTCATTTTAAAAGGTTTCAATACGTCTTTTTGTTGACCGCTTACATTAAAAATATTGAAAAACCAAAAAAAATATGATACCATAAGGAGGAAAGTAATATATGATAAATGAACAAGAAATAAATATAAAAAAATTACCATTAACAAGTGATTATGTATTTAAACGAATATTTGGACAAGAAGAAAACAAAGAGGCTTTAAAAGATTTTTTAGAAGGTATACTAAAGATAAACATAGAAAAAATTGAAATAAATAACCCTGAGTTACCAAAAGATTTTTATGATAGTAAATATGGTGTGCTTGATTTAAAGGTAACACTAGATAATCAAATAATTGTGAATGTTGAAATGCAAGTGCAAAATCAGCATAACATAGCACAAAGAAGTACATATTATATGTCAAGAGTATATTCGCAACAAATAGGCGAAAATGAACCATATATAAATTGTAAAAAAGTAATAGTAATTAATATTTTAAACTTTAATTATTATAAAAGAAACAGTTATCATTCAATAGCAAGGATGAAATTTGAAAAGAATTGTCAAGAAGAATATGTAGATATGGGTTATGAAAAAGAGGAGGAGTATGCAACAGATTATATAGAGATGCATATTATAGAATTGCAAAAATTTAAAAAGAAAAATCCAAAAATAGATACTAAGTTAGAGCAATGGTTATGGCTATTTGTTGGAGGTGAAGAGGAAAAGATGAGAAGAATTGCTAAGAAGAACAAAGAAATAGAAAAAATAGATAAAAAATTAGCATCAATGAGTTTAAGCAGAGAAGAAAGAAATAATTATGAATTTAGAAGAAAAGCCATATTAGATGAAATATCAGCAATAGATTATGCAACAAAAAAAGGTCTAGCTCAAGGAATAGAGCAGGGGATTGAAAAAGGAAAAAGAAACAATAGTAAAAGAAATGTTAAAGAAAAATATGGATATTAAGTTAATAATGGAACTAAGCAACTTAACTAAAGAGAAAATAGAAAAGTTGAGAAAATAGCCGGAAAAATTTATGAAAAACAATTGCAATTTATAAAAATATATGCTACAATATTCAAGTATCAACGAGAGAAACCGTTAGGAGGAATGAATATAAATGGAAATAGCAAAAGGAATATTGATTGTAATCTACTTTTTAATAGCATTAGCATTAATAATATTAACATTAATACAATCAAAAGAAGATGCAGGACTATCTTCAACAATCACAGGTTCATCAACAAACAACTTCTTTGAAAAAAACAAAGCAAGAACAAAAGAAGGAAAACAAAAAAGATGGACAATAATATTAGCAATTGTATTTGCTATATTAACAATTGCATTAGGAATATTGTATATGGCATAGTATAAGTAAAAAGGGGCGGTTTCAAAAAAGTAACTGCCCTTTTTTGCGAACAAAAAAATTTAAAGGAGTGTCCCCGAATCCCTAAAAACAGGGATTTTAAGGACCGTCCCTAAATCCCTGTAGGAAGGAAAGATGAAATTGGAAGAGCAACAGCAAAAGATTTTAGATTTAATGAAAGATGATGATTATGTGCCGATGAAGGCTAAGGAATTAGCCATGATTATGAGAGTACCTAAAAATGAATATGGTGATTTTTTAGAGGTGCTTGGAGATTTAGAGTTAGAGATGAAGATTCAAAAGAATAGAAAGAATCGTTATAGATTAGTTGAAAAGACATATTATGACGGTATTTATAGGAAAAACCAAAAAGGTTTTGGTTTTGTGCGTTTAGAAGACCAAGAAGATGAAATATATATTTCAAAAGAAAACTCTTTAAATGCCCTAAATGGAGATAGGGTTTTAATTGAGATTTTAGAAGAAAGTAATAAAGTTAAAAGTGCAGAGGGAAAAGTTGTTAGGATTTTAAAACATGAGAAAGATACAGTTGTGGGTATTTTCCAAAATAACAAGAGTTTCGGATTTGTTGTACCAGATGATAGAAGTTTTGGTACAGATATATTTATCTCAAAAAAGAATTTTGGAAAAGCAAGAGACAACCACAAAGTTTTAGTTAAAATCACTAAATATCCTCAAAACGGAAAAAATGCAGAAGGTAAGATTATAGAAGTGCTAGGAAATGTTAATGAAGCAGGTGTAGATATGCTTTCATTAATTAAGGAATATAACTTACCTTCAACTTTTCCAGAAGAAGTTGTACAAGAGGCTAAAAAGTTTGGAGATACTGTTGATGAAAAAGATATACCAAACAGAGTAGATTTTAGGGATAGAGAGATTTTTACAATTGACGGAGAAGATGCAAAAGATTTAGATGATGCAGTAAGAGTAGAGAAGTTAGATAATGGAAACTATAAGTTAGAAGTCCATATAGCAGATGTTAGTCACTATGTAAAAGAAAATAGTTTATTAGATAGAGAAGCCTTAATTAGAGGAACAAGTATATATATGCTAGGTAGAGTTATACCAATGCTTCCAAGAGAACTTTCAAATGGTCTTTGTAGCTTGAATGAAGGTGAAGATAGATTTACTCTTTCATGCATAATGGAAATTGATCAAAAGGGAAATGTTGTTTCAGGTGAAGTAGTAAAAGGAATAATCAAAGTAACTAAAAGAATGAGCTATAACGATGTTCAAGCAATTTTAGATGGAAATGAAACAGTAATAAACCACTACAAACCATATATACAAGAATTTAAAAATATGGAAGAATTAGCAATAATTCTAAAAAATAGAAGAATGGAACAAGGATATTTGAATTTAGATATTCCGGAAAGCAAAATTGGTTTAGATATAGATGGTAAAGTAGTTTCTGTTGGAAAATATGAAACAAGTTTTGCAAATGAAATTATTGAACAATTTATGCTATCTGCAAATGAAACAATTGCAGAGAAATTTTATTGGTTACAAGCTCCATTTATATATAGAGTACATGAAAAACCAGACATAGAAAAAATCCAAGAATTAAACAAATTTTTAATTAATTTTGAATTAAAAATAAAGGCAAATAAAGATAATATATATCCAAAAGAATTTGCAAAAATTTTGGAAGAAACAAAAGGAAAAGAAGAAGAAAAAGTAGTATCAAACTTAGTGTTAAGAACACTTAAGCTTGCAAGATATGAGGCAGAAAATAAAGGACATTTTGGAATAGCAAGTAAATATTATTGCCACTTCACATCACCAATCAGAAGATATCCAGATTTGTTTATTCATAGAGTAATATCAAAATATTTAGAAGAAAATTATGATGTAAAAGAAAACTGGATAGAGGAACATCAAAAACAAGCAGAAGATAGAGCAAAACAGTCATCAGAAAGAGAAAAGATTGCAACTAAAGTTGAAAGAGAAGCCGAAGATTTGAAAAAGGCTGAATACATGGAATCAAGAATTGGTGAAGAATATGAAGGTATTGTATCTTCAATTACTTCATTTGGAATGTTTGTAGAACTTGAAAACACAATTGAAGGCTTAATTCGTTTTGATGATTTAGGCGATGAATATTTCATTTATGATGAAGATAAAAAACAGTTAATTGGTGAACACTCAAATAAAGTATATAAAATTGGAGATAAGGTTAAAATTAGAGTAAAAAAAGCTAGCAAAATTTTAAGACAGATTGACTTTGAGATGAGGATTTAGGGACGGCCCCGAAAATCCTCTTTTTGGGATTTGGGGACAGGTTGGCATGTCACTAAATCCCTAAATTGAAAATAGTGAAATTATACTAAGTATTGAAACCACCAAAGAAAACAAAATAACAGTAATCCCACCAAATTTATTATTTTCCTGCTTAATTTCATATAAACCATATGCTACAACCTTTAGAAAAACAGAAATAATAACAATAATAAATAAAATAAATTGTAAAGAATCAAACATAACAAACCTCCACCAATTCTTTAAAATCAATTATTAAAGTCAAAATGAAAAACTAGGTTTCTGTCAATAGATAACTTGAACGAATTGAAGTATCAACAGACACATCAAAGAAACTATCAGAATAATGTTCAAGCCAATCGTAATTTTCAAAATTTTGAGTCGTTAAAAACTTACTTTTAGCATTTTTACCAAAACCATTAATATCAGATTCCAAATCTTTAGAAGTTTTGTATAAATAGTTAGAAAACACTGTTTCCAAGTAATTAGAACAAGAATCAGAAATCTTATCAAGTACAGCATCATCTAAATAATTAGAATTTGCCTTCATCGAATAAATACGTCCAGTAAAAGAATAAGAAACTTTAATATATGGTGAACCATTTACAAAATCTACATTTATTCTAGAATCGATAATAGGAGTCAGATAAATATCAATATATGAACTACTATCATTAGGATCTGGAACAGAGACTAGAAAGCTAGAAATTTCATTTCTTGTTGCTAAAAAAGACAAAGTTTCAATAGAATTTAATTCTCCAACTAATTTATCACCTTTAAAAACTGCCATACCTATATTTTCACTTGTAATTTTTCCAGATAAAGATGAAGAATTTGCTTTACTAGAAGAATCCTTTTGAGAATCTATTCCAGTAGTTGATTCACTATCTTCAGAACTAATACCACCTAAAATTGCATAACCTTCACAAGAATCGCAAATGAGACTACTAAAAAATTCTCCAAGAGTAGCATTAACAGTATAACCCGTTGATTTACTAGAATTTGCAAAAATTTCATAATATTTAGTTAATAAGTTTTCAGCTAAAGGTTTAGAATTTTCCAAATAATATTTTGCAGTACATTTTGTAATAACAACATTTGTAGAAGGCCTAATTTGAGCATTATTAAACAAAGTATAGACTTCTTCTGAAATTCCATTCATAGCTAATCCTTCTGAAAAAGCTATTATTTTACAATGTGACAAATTTAGTTCTTTTCCAATATAAGTATTCATCAAGTTAATTCCATTACTAATTGAAGAACAATCAATACTATAAATAATTGAAGGAGATTGTTCAGTTGAACCAGATTCTGAAACAGAAGAGGCATTAGTAAACTGAAAGCTCATTCGCAACTTATTCATATCAGAAGTATCTATTGCTATTGCAACAACAGTTGACAAATTATCAATACTTAAAGCAGAATAAGAGCCAGAAAAAGCCACTAGAAATATTATCATTACAATTAAAATAAAAAGTCGTCTAATCCATACTTTCATTTCCTATAAATCCTTTCTTTTTTGAAATAGTTGATGAAATATTTTGACCTTGGGAATTATTATGTGAAAATGTCTTAATTCTTTTCTTAAAATAAGCAAGTACTAAAATCAATGTACTAAGCACAAGCCCAATCCAAATAACAATACGAGGATATATATCAGTTTCTAAATATTTAGAAATACTATAATTGGAAGGCATCAAGCTAATAGAAAGCATTAATAAAGCAAAAGGAATAAGCAGCGGTTTCGAGTCACGAATATTAGTTATTTTCTTAAAAATATTCATAGCAATATGAAGAGTAATACTAAAGTAACATGCCATACCAATAATCCAAATCAGTAAAAGAATTGACTCTAACCTTTGGAAAAATGAGCCGAACTCAATATATCTTGCAGCAGAGTAAAGAGGCATTATTTCATCAACTTTCAATAAAAATGTAAATGTCAAAAGAATTATAGCAACACATATAATAAGATAAACAATAGAAAGACCAATCGAAATCATTGCCACTTTTTTAAATTTTTTAGGCTCTTTTAAATATGGAGGAATAAAATATAAAAACACAATTCCACCAAAAGCACCTAAGTTACCAAGGCCAGTAACAAAAGTATCAAAAAGACCATTACCAAGAATAGGTGTCAGATTTTCAAAAGATAAGTTTTGGTTGTTAGCAAAAAATATAAATAATATACTAACAAAAATTATAGGCAAAATAATTAAATTAATTTTAGCAGTAACAGAAAAGTTGAAATTATTAGAAATACAAAGTGCAATAATAAAAGTTAATAAAATAAAGAAAAGGCTAGTCATTGGGTAATATACAGTTTTTAAACACTCGCAAAAATTTCTAAGTAAAATGCTGCTGTTAAAAATAAAATATAAAATAAAAATCATACCTACTATCTTTTGAAAAACAGGTCCACCAAGAAAGTTGGAAATATCAATAATATCTTGCCCTGCAAACCCTTTGAAGAGTTTTACCATTAAAAGAACAAGGAAAAACATAATAATACCAACATATAATAAATTAATAAGAGTTGCAGAACCAGTGACATTTAAAAGGCTCTTAGGTAAAGAAACTAAAGTGTGTGCCACCAAAACTATTAAAACAATACTAACAGCTTCTGGAACAGAAATTCTTGAATTACTCATTCTTTTCATCCTTTCAGTGCAATGGGGACGTGTTACTTTGCACCAAATGGTGCAAAGGTGACATGCTAACCTGTCCCTGTTGCATTATTTAGTGCATTTTGGGGCCGTCCCCATTGCACCATTTCATTGAAATATCAGCTTGTTTTTTTTCTTTCTTAGAACGAAGGAAAGTTGAACGATATTCTCTTTTCCAAATTGGAGGAAGAAAATATGTGTTTCCTTTTTCTTTTTCTAATGGTGAAACTCCAGTCATGTATGGAACTCCAAATGATGTTGTTCCAGCCATCATTGATAGATATACAAACAGTCCTAATGCAATTCCAAGAAATCCACATAAATATCCTAAAAATATAAATACAAAACGAGTTATACGTACATGTAATCCGAATGAATAATCTGGTATAGCAAAAGATGAAATTCCTGTAATTGCAACAACTATAACTAAAATAGGGCTAACAACACCAGCAGAAACAGCAGCTTGTCCTAACACTAAGGCTCCAACAATACCAATTGTAGGGCCAAGAGGGGAAGGTACACGAAGTCCTGCTTCACGTATTAATTCAAATGAAATTTCTAGCAAGAAAATTTCAACAAAACTTGGAAAAGGTACGTTTTCCCTAGATGCTAAAATAGAAAATAGTAGTTCTGTTGGTAATAACTCTTGATGAAAACTTGTTATTGCAATATAAAGACCTGGTAAAAGCAAGGTTAAAAATGTTGCAAAAGCTCTAATGAATTTTAGAAAATTTGCAAAAAGAGATTTTTCATTCATATCATCAGGTGAACTTAAAAAATCATTTAAAACTGCAGGCATAATTAAAGCATATGGAGAGCCATTGACTAAAACTACAACTCTTCCATTTAGTAGATAGCTACTAGCTTTATCAGGTCTTTCAGTTGCTAACACCTGAGGTACATTCAAAGAGCTTTTGTCAGAAATTAGTTGTTCAAGTTGACCAGAGGAAAGCAAAGAATCTATATCCAAATTATTAACTCTATATTTAACTTCAGCAATTAAATCGGAATTAGTTATATCTGATAAATAGCATATTGCACATTTTGTTTGAGTAACCTTTCCAACAACAAGATTTTCAATAACTAAATCTTCATAATTTACAATTCTTCTAATTAGTGAAGTATTAATACGTATGTTTTCTACAAATGCCTCATGTGGACCTTTTACAACGATTTCATTAGCTGGTTTATCAACACTACGTTGTTTAAATCCTTTTACTTCAATGTCAAAAGCAACTGATAAAGTATCAATAAATAGTGCACAATTTCCGAGAATTAATACTAGATATAATATCAGAAAATTTGCTTTGAGTTTTTACATTATTTTGAGGCATTAAACAATTCATGATATATGAAGCTAAGTCAAATTTTTTTACTTTTCTAACAGTAATGTTATTAGTAACAGCTTCTGAAACAATTTTGTGTTGTGGACCATCAAAAGTATTACTTCTGTTTCTAAGCATTAAAGGTTTTAGAACAAAGTCATCTAAGATGACGGAGTCTACCATAGCTTCTATATAAAATAGAAATGCATTGTATTGTTTTCCTCTAATATTTAAAGTGAATTCTCTTAATACAACATCACTATTAATCATCAAATTATATCTGGTTTTCATGTATTCTAAATTAACAGATAAGCTAGGAAAAATATTCTCAATTTGTTTTTGTGGATTTTCTAAGTTATCCACTTGTGCTTGAGAATTTTGCTCAGAATCTGATGCTAAATTAAATTCATATTCTTGAACTGGTGTATAGGCAAAGTATTTTTGCCACAAATCTTTTATTTGCATAAGCACTTCCTTAAATAATATATTTTTAATTTAGTATTTCAAAAATATAGGAAAATATACTATTAATTACTATAAAAAAATGATATAATAATTATGATGAGAAAAAAGAAAGGAACAAAAGATATGAGAAGTAGACTTGCAACATTTATTATATCTATTGTAACAATTTTAATCATAGCAGTATTTGCACTTTTTGGAATGATTTTTTGGCAAGAATTTAAAGACCTTCAGGAAGGGGCAGAAGTTGAAGGTGTACAAACAGTAATTTCTGAAAATCAAAATAGAAATACAATAGATGAAGATATAAAAACACCAGAAATCATAGAAAATCCATTTGACCAAATTCAAGACGGAGGTCAAAGTTCTGCTGTCAATGTTGATTATAGTAATGTAACAGTAGATAAATATTTTTATAATCAATTAGAAGAACCATCACAAACAATTTATAAAGCTTTTGAAAGTAATAAAGAAAATATGAAAAGTGGAACTTATAGAATTGACCTAGGAAATAGCTTTTCAGATATTTTAAATCAAACAAATGGTAGTGAATTGTTAGGACAATATTATCAATCTGCAATTGAAGCATATACTTATGATAATCCAGAGATATTTTATTTGAGTCCAAATAAAATGTACCTAAATATTGAAACTACAACTTTTGGAAATAGCGTTACATACAATGTATATATAAATAATGGAAACGAAAACAATTATTTTATAGATGAATTTACTTCACAAGCACAAGTTGAAAGTGCAATTAGTCAAATAGAACAGGTAAAAAATCAAATAATACAAAATAGAAGCGGAAATGCATATGATGATATAAAAATGGTACATGATTATTTAGTAGAAAATATAGAATATGATACATCATTATCTCAAAGTAATATCTATAATGTTTATGGAGCATTAGTAAATGGAAGAGCAGTTTGTGAAGGATATGCTAGAAGTTTTAAGTATTTGATGGATGAATTAGGAATACCTTGTACATTAGTTATTGGAACAGGTACAAACTCACAAGGACAAACAGAAAATCATGCCTGGAATTATGTGCAATTAAATGGAACTTGGTATGCGATAGATTGTACTTGGGATGACCCAGTATCATCAACTGGATATGTAAGTCAAAGTTCTAGATATAGATATTTCTTAAAAGGTTCTAATGAATTTTTGCAAGACCACACACCAAGTGGACAATTTACAGAAGGTGGAAAAGTCTTCAATTATCCTACATTATCAGGTCAAGAATTTTAAAACAGGGACTCGGGGACGGTCCTAAAAATCCCTGTTTTAATTTTGAAGATAAATAGTGAAAATTAAAAAATGTATATCAAAAATATTAAAAAATGTATATTGAATTGATTAAAAAATGCATATTAAACATTGAAAATGCATATATTATATGATAAAATATAGTAATAAAGGAAGGTGAGAAAGAGATGTCTTTAAGAAAAGAAGAATATATTGATAGATTAGTTGACAAAAAAATAGAGGAATATTTAGAGATTTTTGGGGCAGTTAGTATCGAAGGGCCAAAGTGGTGTGGCAAAACATGGACTTCATTAAACCATGCAAATAGCATGGTACTTTTGGATGAAGATGAAATCAAAGAGAAAGCAAAATTAAGTTTAGACTTAATATTAGATGAAGAAAAACCGGAATTAATTGATGAATGGAATATAATTCCAGAAGTTTGGGATGCAGTTAGAAGAAAATGTGATGAAACAACTAAAAAAGGAAATTATATCTTAACCTGTTCTACAAAATTAACAGATAAAGAACAAAAAAATAAAATACATCATTCAGGAGCAGGTAGGATTGGAAAAATACAAATGCACACAATGTCTCTTTATGAATCTGGAGATTCTACAGGTAAGGTATCCATAGAAGAAATGCTAAAGGGAACTTTAAAAAATGGGTTAAATGATAAAATTACACTACAAAAATTAGCAAATTTAATAATTAGAGGAGGATGGCCTTCAAACATTAATACACCAGAAGATAAAATAGGAATAATCCCTAAAAGTTATATTGATGCAATACTTGATAGTGATATTAATGATGATAAAAAACGAGATAAAAATAAAATGCTAATGCTACTTAAAAGTATAGCAAGAAATGAAGCAACTATTGCAAATAAAAGAACACTATTAAATGATATAGAACAATGTGCTAGCGAAAAAGAAATTATTGAAAGTAGAATTACAATTGATGATTATTTAGATGTTTTAAATAGACTTCATATAACTGAAAATCAAAATGCGTATAGTGAGAACTATAGGTCTCCAAACAGATTAGGGAAATCAGTAAAAAGACATTTTACTGATCCATCGCTTGCGTGTGCATGTTTAGATTTAACAAAAGAAAAATTAATAGATGATCCTAAAACATTTGGATTTATGTTTGAGGCTTTAGTTGAAAGAGATTTAAGAATATATATGGATTATATAGGAGGAAAATTATATCATTTTAGAGATAATGTTACTGGTCTAGAAGCTGATTCAATATTAGAATTTAGTGATGGTGAATACGCAGTAGTAGAAATAAAATTAGGATATCGAGAAGTAGAAGATGCTAAAAAAAGTTTATTAAATGTGTATAATAATATGACAAAAAAACCAAAGTTTATGTGTGTTATAGTTGGATTTACAGATGTTATAGCTAAAGATCCAGAAACAGGTATTTATATTTTACCAATTACAGCACTAAAACCATAAATAATTGTATAACAAAAAAACCAACTAATTAAATAGCTGGTTTTTTTGTGCCTTAAAAATCTATTTTGAATATAAAAAGAATAAAGACAGTCCATAAATCCTTTTTGGAGGGATTTTTAGGACCGTCCCCAATGTCATTAAGTTAAGAAAAGTCAATAATTGAATTATTG
>CAMLUO010000047.1 GCA_946487895.1 uncultured Clostridium sp. | reverse complement strand
TTAGTATATGATGATGTAGAACAACATAAATATTTCATAACTAATCTTGGAAAATGTACTCAAGTTGATGCAAGAGTATTACCAAATTCAGTTTACAGCCAATATCTTGATTTATTATGCAAGGAAATTGAAATAATTAATCCTAAGATAATTATAACTCTTGGAAACCAAGTTAGTTCTATTGTATTAAATAAAAACATATCAGTATCACAATGCAGGAAGCAAAGTTTTCCAAGAAATATTGCAGGAAAGAATTATAGTGTATATCCTGTTTATTATCCTATAGGAAATGGGATGATGAATATAGACAAAGCAATAGAGGATTTAAATTATATTATAAGAACAAATTTTAGTTAATAAAAAATTACAAGTTTTAATGGAGATACAAAAATGAAATCTATCTAGTGATGAATTTGTCTTGAAGGTTAAAAAATATCTATAAATTTAATGAAATCTATAGACAAGATTAAAATAATATTGTAAAATGATTGACATAGGAAATGAGAATATCGAGATATAACGCTTACCTGAATAATACACAAATTGCTTCGCAATTTGGTAGCGTTATAAGCAGATGTGGTTTGCCTCCAACAAGGAGGTGAGGCGTATGGTAGAAATACAAGCATTAATTACAACAATATACATATTATTTTTTTCTTTAATAGGTGTAACTATCATTACGTTTGCCCTAATTATTGCTTTAGTAGTAATTATTAGCAAACAAAAATAACCAACAAAAAAACACATCTGTAAAACTTTCCCGAGTTTGATGTGTTTTTTGCATATCTAATCGAGGTAAGCCACCTTTGTGGTTTCTCCATTTCCTATATTTATTATAATCTATTTATGAGTAAGAAGTCAAGATATATAATAAAATTTTGTAACAATATGTAACTATAATGCCAGGAGTACATATAGGAGACGGTGCTGTTGTAAGCAAATTAAAAGAAGTATAAATTAAATATTAATATAAAATTTCGATAAAGAACTACTTAAAATTGAAAGTGGTTCTTTTCATAATGTCAAAATTTTTATAAAAAATATTGACATATAATTATAAAGTGTTATAATCAAAACATAACAGACATAACATACATAACAGTAAGGAGGGAAAATATGAATATAATATTAAGTAATAATAGTAATGTACCAATTTATGAACAAATAGAGAATGCCATAAAAGAAGCTATATTTTCCAATGAATTAAAAGAAGAAGAAATGTTGCCATCAGTGAGAAATTTAGCAAATGATTTAAAAATTAGCTTTTTGACTGTAAAAAGAGCTTATGATGAATTAGAAAAAGCAGGATTTATAAAAACAGTTCAAGGAAAAGGAAGTTATGTAGCTCCTAAAAACATAGAACTAATTAAAGAAGAAAAACTAAAGGAAATACAATACTATATTGAGAAAATATATAGTATTTCAAAAATGGCAAATATTCCAGAAGAAGAAGTAAAAGAATTATTTAGAATTATATTTGAGGGGGATTTATAGTATGGAAAATAGTATTGAATTACAAAATGTTTCAAAAAAGTATAAAGATTTTGAACTTAAAAATATTAGCTTTAATGTACCACAAGGTTGTATAGTAGGACTAATAGGAGAAAATGGAGCAGGTAAGACTACTACAATTAAATCTATATTGAATATTACTAAATCAGAAGGAACTATAAAAATATTTGGAAAAGATAGTGTGAAAAATGAAAAAGAAATAAAAGAAGAAACAGGAGTAGTGTTAGATGATAGTTTTTTATCAGAGTATTTAACTGCAAAACAAGTTAATTCCATCATGAAAGAATTTTATAAAACCTGGAATGAAGAAAAGTATTTAAGTTTATTGAAACAATTTAATTTACCAACAGACAAATTAATAAAAGATTTTTCAAGTGGTATGAAAATGAAGTTGAAAATTGCAACAGCAATATCACATAATCCAAAACTCTTAATATTAGACGAACCAACAAGTGGACTTGACCCAGTTGTAAGAAACGAAATTTTAGACATATTTAGAAAATATATAGAAGAAGATGAAACTAGGTCTATATTGTTATCAAGTCATATAACAACAGATTTAGAACATATATCAGATTATATTGTATTTATTGAAAAGGGAAAAATGATATTTAATTTACCAACAGATGAACTATTAGAAAACTATGGAATAATTAAATGTAGCAAAGAAGATTTTACAAGATTGAACAAAAAAGATTATATCACTTACAAAAAAGGAAAATATCAATATGAAGTATTAACAAGTAACAAAAACAATATTAGAAATAAATACAATATTACAACCATTGATAAACCATCTATTGAAGATATAATGTTACTTTATATTAAGGGGGAAAAATAAGTATGATAAAGGGATTATTGAAAAAAGATTTATTTAATTTAGCAAGTTATAAAACATCATTAATTATAATCATTGTGTTTTGTGGAATTGCAATAATAGGAACAGATGCAATTAACCTTGCACCAACCGTGATCTGTGCAATAGTTGGGATGATTTCTCTTTCTACATTCAGTTATGATGAAATATCAAAATCTAATAAATATATTTTAACACTACCTACAAATAGAAAAGAAATAGTAAAAGAAAAATATATCTTAGCAATAGGGGCAACAATATTTGGTGGTTTATTAGGAATACTGCTAACTATACTTGTTGTAAATGTAATGAATTATATAAGACCAGAAAACATGATAAATCTTGACTATAAAACTTTGATTACCACTGCATTAGGAGGAATATTTTGTATTTCATTATTACAAGCTATACAAATTCCTAGTGTATTCAAATGGGGTGCTGAAAAGGGAAGAATCCAAATGTTTATTTCTCTATTCATAATAATTGCAGTAATTGGTGGTATATACTTTTTGATAACAAAGTTTAATATTAATATAAATATAGAAATGTTAAGTAATTTTATTAATAAATTTGGATTAATTTTTTTAATAGCACTTATGATTATTATGTATTTTGTATCTTATAAAATAGCATATAAAATATATAGAAATAAAGAAGAATAAGCTATATATAATTCTCAATATATATAGCTTTAGCAAGATAAGGAGTAATCTCATCAATATCATACCATCCAGAACTCTTACTATCATTCTCTAGACCATTTGGATTAGAAACATAAACCATATTATTGCCATCAGTGGCAAGAAGAACCATATAATGAGAAGCGGTAGTCCAACGATTATCAGTAGGACTATTCCAAACACAAACAACAATAGGTCTATTTGATTGTAAATGCTCTATAATAGACTCATCTGATAAATGAACAGAGTCATAATAAAAATCAGAATTTTTTATACCAAAAGTCGAAGACAATTCATGAGAAAATTTATCATAATCCATTACTGGATAATACATTTCTCTTAAATCTTCTGGAGTATAATCTTTTCCGTAACCACTTAATATAATAGACATCACAGTTATACCACAACCATTTTCAGCCATAGTACCACCCCAATATTCCTTATTACTCCAAGAAGAATTACCATTTTGTTTATATTCAATATATGTCTTTTTGTAATTATCTTCAGTAGTAAAAGTAGTAAAATAACCATCTTTATTTTTAACTTTTTCTTGACCTATTCCAGAATAATTCTTATTTGTATCTTGTTTTATTACTTTATAGCCACCAGAAAAATTAAAAATATCTAGATTTTGACCAATGCCAGAAAATATATAATTATAATATAAATAAACTAGTAGAAAGATAAATAATATCAAAACAATAATTTTCTTTTTATTCAATTTTCTTCTATTATTTCTTTTCAATTCAATTCCCCCTTAACCTGAAACAATTATAGCCAAAATAAATAAAGATAGCTTTAATAAACTATTAACAATTTCTTAAATTTTTCTTACAATCAACGAATTAAGCACAAAAACTAGATAATTATGTTATAATCAAAGACAGGGGGAAGATTAAATGAATGTTTTAATATTAGATGATGAAAAAGAAATCGCAGATTTAGTAGAAGTATATTTACAAAATGAAAATTATAATGTTTATAAATTTTACACATCAGAAGAAGCGATAAAATGTATAGATACAGTACCTTTAGATATTGCAATATTAGATGTTATGATACAAGGCAAAAATGGATTTGAAATATGTAGATACATAAGAGAAAAGAAATTAAAATTTCCTGTTATAATGCTAACTGCAAAAATAGAAGATAATGATAAAATAAAAGGACTAACTATCCGGAGCAGATGATTATATAACAAAACCATTTAATCCATTAGAATTAGTAGCAAGAGTAAAATCAGCATTAAGAAGATACACTTTATATAATACTGAAGAGAAATCAAAAAATATTATTGAAATAAATGGATTAGTTATAGACAAAGACCAACATAAATGTCTATTATACGAAAAAGAAATAGACTTAACTCCAATAGAATTTGATATATTGCTATATCTAGCAAGTAACAGAGGAAAAGTAATAAGTTCAGAAGAATTATTTGAAAAAGTTTGGAAAGAAAAATACTTTGATAGTAATAATACAGTAATGGTACATATAAGAAGGATAAGAGAAAAACTAAACGAAGATTCAAAAAATCCAAAATTCATAAAAACAGTGTGGGGAGTGGGATATAAAATTGAAAATTAGTAATTTAACTAGAACAAAGATAAAATTATTCATGTCATTATTAAGCAATATAATAGTAGCAGTTATAGCTTCAATAGTAATATATTTTGTACTAGCATTATTTTTTGAAAATACTTTATCTGAATTAGTAGCTAGATTAAACTATGATTTATACAGCTGGATAGTTTATAACAGAGACATTGTAGTATATATCTATATAATAATAGTTTTATCAGTTGTTATATTTAGATTCATTTCAAAATATATAGATGATATAAATCAAGTATACAATTCATTAGATTTAATATTAAAAGAAGATAATGAAACTATTAAATTACCTAATGAAGTCAGTGAGTTTGCTGAAAAGTTAAATGATATAAAATATAACTATATTGCAAGTAAAAATAGTGAAAGAGATGCACAACAAAAAAAGAATGATTTAATAATGTATATGGCACATGACTTAAAAACTCCACTTACTTCAATCATTGGATATCTAACATTACTTTCAGAAGAAAAAGACATATCAAAAGAATCACAGGAAAAATATATAAAAATTGCTCTAGATAAATCTTTAAGAGTAGAAGAATTAACAAATCAATTCTTTGATATAACAAGATATGACTTACATTCTATGCCAATTAACAAAAAAGAAATAAATTTATCTTATTTATTAGAACAACTAGTTGATGAATGTTATCCGATGTTAGAAAAGAACGATTTAAAATGCAACCTAGATATACCAGATAAGGTCATGTATTTAGGAGATGGAGATAAATTAGCAAGAGCTTTTGATAACTTACTAAAAAATGCTATAAATTATAGCTATAAAGGAACTACAATTGAAATAAAACTTGAACAAATAGAAGATAAAATAAAAATAACATTCAGAAATAAAGGAGATAAAATTCCTGAATACAAACTTGATAAGATATTTGAAAAATTTTATAGGGGTGATGATTCAAGAACAAGTTCTACTGGTGGAGCTGGATTAGGGCTTGCTATAACAAAAGAGATAATAGAATTACATGGTGGTACAATAAGTGTGAAAAATGATGATGAATATATAGAGTTTGATATAAAAATATAATAAATGAGGTGATTGAGTTATGAGTTTTTTAGGAAACATTTTATGGTTTATCTTTGGAGGTTTATTTAGTGGACTTTCATGGATTTTATCAGGAATAATATGGTGTATAACTATCGTGGGAATTCCATATGGTAAGCAATGCTTTAAATTTGCATCAATGTCATTTGCACCATTTGGCAAGGAAATTGAATACGGAGGAGGAGTACCATCATTATTTGCAAATATAATATGGATAATCTTCTTTGGTATACCAATGGCAATAGAAAATCTTATATTTGGATGTATATGGTGTATAACAATTGTAGGAATACCATTTGGGTTACAATTTTTCAAAATTGCTAAATTATCTTTAGCGCCATTTGGGGCAAAAATTGTTTAAGATAATAAAATACCAAAATATAGCAAATAAGTAAAATATTTCCTTCACATTTCATACAAACAAACGTTTACAAGAAACTAGAACGATGATATAATTAAATTACAAATAATTTAGGAGTGAAGGAAATGCAAAAAACATATTTATGTATAGATTTAAAAACTTTCTATGCATCTGTTGAATGTGTAGAAAGAGGTTTAGACCCATTTAATACAAATCTAGTAGTAGCAGACAAAACAAGAGGAAAAGGAACAATTTGTTTAGCGGTATCTCCTAAAATGAAAATGTTGGGAGTAAAAAACAGATGCAGAATTTTTGAAATTCCTCCAACAATAAAATACATTGTTGCAATGCCTAGAATGAAAAAATACATAGAATATTCAGCCAATATATATGCCATTTACTTAAAATATTTTGCAAAAGAAGATATACATGTTTATTCAATTGATGAAGCCTTTATGGATGCAACAAAATATCTAAAACTATATAAAACGAATCCGATAGAACTTGCTAAAATAATTATAAAAGATATATTTAAAACATATGGAATAACAGCAACAGCAGGTGTTGGGACAAATATGTATTTAGCAAAAATAGCATTAGACATAACAGCCAAACACAATCCAAACAACATAGGATATTTAGATGAAGAAAAATATAAAAAAGAACTATGGCAGCATAAACCACTTTCAGACTTTTGGCAAATTGGAAAAGGAATAGAAAGAAGATTAAACAAAATGCGAATCTTTACCATGTATGATGTTGCACATACAGAGCCAAAAAGGTTATACAAAGAATTTGGAGTAAATGCAGAATATTTAATAGACCACTCTTGGGGAAAAGAAAGTTGTACTATTGCAGATATAAAGAAATACAAACCTAAAACAAATTCAATTTCAAATAGTCAAGTACTATTTGAAGATTATTCTTTTATAAAAGCAAGATTAGTATTAAAAGAGATGGTAGAATTAGGAAGTTTAAGGCTTATAGAAAATAATTTAGTAACAGACACAGTTGGATTATATATTGGATATTCAAAAGATGCTATAAAATCAACAGGAGGAACGAAAAAAATAATAAATTATACAAATGTATATTCAGAACTTCTAAAGGCATTTTTAGAAATATATGATAAAACTACTAATAGAAATGTTGCGATAAGAAGAATAGGGGTGAATTTTGCTAATGTAATTGAAACTGAAAATGTACAATTAAGTTTATTTACAGACCAAGAAAAAATAGATAAAGAACGAAAACTAGAACTTGCAATGTGCAGTATAAAAAACAAAATGGGAAAGAATACAATTATTAGAGGAATGAACTTAGAAGAAGGTGCAACAACAATGGTCAGAAATAAACTAATAGGAGGTCATAATGGTGGGGAATAGAATAGCAAGGGCAAAACAATTTCTTCCATTTGATGCACTAAAAGGGCTACAAGAGGCTCTAAAAGAAAAAGAGATAGAGTATGAGGAAAAGAAAGAATTATCTGAAGATACCTTAGCAGAACTAAATAATAAATTTAATCAAATTGAAAAAGGAAGTTTTGTAAAAATTAGATATTATAGGAATGGAAGATATAGCGAGATTAAGGGAATAGTAACATATATTGATTATATAAAAAGGAAAATTCAAATTGATAAAATAGTAAATATAAATATTTGTGATATTATAGATATTTTAATATAAATTACTAATAAAAATAGCGAGAAAGAACCCAAAAAGAGTTTTTCTCGCTTCTGCTATATTTGTAGCAGACGTTGTTTTGCTTATTCGCCCTGATTTTTACTTATGAGAATTTCTCGAACTTCATCCTCATTATAGAATCTATCTTCTGCATTTACGACAACCCATCTGTCAGTATATGGCTTTGCAAAGGCAATCCCATGAGGATTACCTTGAAGAACCCAGATATCCTTGTTCAGAAGTTCTTCTAAAAAGCAAAGTTTGTCTCCGTGATAGAGTTCCATTAATGAGTAGAATGTATCCAAATCTCCTTCATGTTCTTCTTTGAAGGAAATTCCGAGATTATTGTCATTATCATAGAATTGAATGACAAATCCCAGTTCGAGTTTCCTGTCAACTAAATTCAGGACTGTGTATACATTTGCAATCCGAGCCTTTCTTACTTTCATATAGTTCATCCTTTCTGCATTTAGCAAAACATATATTATTTTGTTACACATCAATTATAACATACAAAACAGCTTTATGCAAACTAACAAAAATAGAGAGAAAAACAACGTTGAAAATTTTTTACTACATATAACAAGTCTTTATTTTTTAAAATAATTATGATATTATGTTGAAAAAACAAAAAATGGAGGAAGAATATGAATATAGGAATAGATATAGATGGAGTCTTAACAAATGATGATGATTACTTAATTGATACAATAACAAAATATGTATATGAAAACAATTTAGAAGGACTAAAAAGACCTTATGAATATGAATATAGAAAAGCAAATTGGAATCGAAGTATATTAGATGATTACAGAGAAAAATATTTTTGGGATTATTGTCAAAAAGAACCTGCTAGAAAATATGCAAGTGAAGTAATAAAAAAACTAAAAGATGAAGGAAACAACATATATATTATAACTTCTAGACATTTTACAACAGAAAATACTAAAGAAGGAGAAAAAATAAGAAAAATTGTAAAGGACTGGCTAAAGAAAAATGAAATAATATATGACGGACTATATTTTTCACCAGATAAAACAAAGGAAATAGATAAATTAAAAATAGATATAATGATAGAGGACAGCCCAGAAACTATACCAACATTTGTAAAACATACACATATTTTTTGTTATGATTGTAGATATAACCGAAATTTAGAGTTAGAAAATATGACAAGAGTTTTTAGTTGGTATGATATATATTCTAAAATTAAAGAAGAAGATGGAATACTTGCTTAGTCACTAAACATGAATTAGACAAAATAAAAGAGTAGCAGATGTAATAATTCTATCTGCTACTTGACGATTACTAAGGGTTACTTATAAAGGTTGAATGAACTCTGACTCAAGAAAATAATCTTCTTCAGTATCTACTACTGGATAAGCAGATTCACCCTTGAAAAGTTCTTTAATATCCTTGTTACTCAATACTACACGAAACCGCAAAGAGCAGTTTGGGCAGACAACAGTTGTACCTTTATCCAAACGCATATATTCAGTATTAATTACTTTAGTTTTGGATTTGCATTTTGGACATGCAGTAATCAGTTTTCCCATATAATCCTCCTTCTTGCTATATCTTTTTAGATTTATAAAGTTGTACAAAGCGACTATATCATATATTAAGCTGTTAAGCAAGCTTTATAAAAAATCATGAATATACAAGTGAGAAAAAATAATATTTGATTTATGTTATATGAAGTGCTATAATATGTTTACAAATTATAATTTAGGAGGTTTTTGCATATGAACACAATAAGGGACGAGGTTTTCTACAATCGGCAATTAGAGTTGGCAAACGAACTTGCAGATGTGTTGGGTAATGAAATCAAAGAAATAAATACAACAGAATATTTATACCCATGGGAAGGACTATTTGATAAAATGTTGTCATATTCTGAAGTCCGTCAAGCAAATACAAAAAAACGAATTAATGTTACAATTGTATTTGACAAGAGCATTTCAGAAGAGAAAATACCGAAACTCAATAAAATCTTGAGATGTAATTATCGGATTTACAAAAATGAACTTTGGTATTCAATGAAACCAGAAAGACTTGATTGGTATATGCGAACCGAAGAAGCGTAATTCGCAAGAGGAGAATATAGCTGAATTATGAAAGCTATTTTTCTCCTCTTTACTCATGTAACAATCTATTTATATAAAAGTGTTACTTTACGATTATTCACTTCAATCAACTTTTCCTCTTTCAAATGCTTCAACTCTCTAAACATAGCAGACCTGTTAATAGCAAGATAATCAGCCAAATCCTTAAAAGAAAAAGACAAAAAAATATTATTATTCAAATGTCCCTTTTTATACTCCATCTCAAAATACTCAAGAAGTTTTTCCCTAATTTGTTTCTTCTCTAAAACCTTAATTCTTTCATTTTTTTCCTTCATCTTAATATTTATAATATCAAACAAATTCCTAAAAAAAATATTAAAATAATTATGATTCAAATTTTGAGGATTAATCAATTTATCATAATCAATAACCAAAACATCAGTATCCTGTTTTGCAATAATTTGATAATTTTCGCTATTAGTCAAAGAAATATTAGTACCAAAGACACTATCTTTATAAAGATTATCTATTACAATTTCATTTCCATTATATTCAATATTCAAAATTTGAGCATATCCATCTAAAATAATTCCAACAATATTTTCATTTTTTATAGTAGGCAAAATCTCTTGATTTTTATTGAATTTATAGACGTGAACGCCCAGTAAATCAAACAATTTATTTATTTGAGATTTTGTCAAACCCTCAAAAGGAGCAGTCATAACCATCACCTGAAAAATATTTTAACAAAAAAATAAAAAAGGTGCAAGTGCAACTTGTATAATTTAAAAATTATATATAATATTTAGACATGAAAAAAATAAAAGGAGGAACAAAAGAGATGAAAATTGTAAAAAGAGATGGACACATTGTAGACTACGACCCAGAAAAGATTAGAATAGCAATAGGAAAAGCAAATGATGAGGTTAAAGGAAAGAAAAAAGTAACTAAAGAACAAATTGAAGAGATTATTCAATATATAGAAGAATTAAATAAAAAGAGAATATTAGTTGAAGATATCCAAGACATAATTGAAGAAAAATTAATGGAATTTGATAAATATGAATTAGCTAAAAAATATATTACATATAGATACACAAGAGAGTTAGTTAGAAAAGCAAATACAACAGACAAATCAATAAAAGAATTAATAGAAGGAGAAAATGAATACTGGAATAGTGAAAACTCAAATAAAAATGCACAAGTAGTAACAACACAAAGAGATTACTTAGCAGGAATAACAAGTACAGACATTACAAGAAGATTTTTACTTCCAGAAGAAA
>CAMLUO010000046.1 GCA_946487895.1 uncultured Clostridium sp. | reverse complement strand
TTGTGAGATTGACAACTGGGGGTGGTGCTATGGTAGAATCAGTATTATTAGTAATCATCAAACTACTTTTCTTTGGATTAGTAGGTGTAACTATCATAAATTTTGCCTTAGTATTCATCATCTTGTATCTACTACATAGGCAATAAAAAATAACCATTCTGCTTTGACGGGTTGAATGGTTATTTTATTCTTCTTGGCAACCACGAAGTGGTTTCTCATTTTCCTATAATTATTATACACAGATTAAACGAATTTGTCAAATAATTTGTTATGAATGATTTTAAAATCAGATAATACAAACATACAATTTCACTATACATCACCTACTATAAAATTATATCAAAAAATAAATATTGTATAAACCTCAAAAAAATGGAAAAACTATTAAAAACAGAAAAATAATGAGGAGGATACAATGGAAGAAAGCAAATTAAAAAATACGGTGGTATTAAAAAACTTACCATCAAACTTAATAGAAGAAGCAATAGTAATATTAAAATCAAATAAAAAAGCAAAAAAATTGGAAAAAATAGATAAAGAAAAAAGAAGTGAAGATGAAAAAATAAAAAACAATAAAAATAAAAAAGAATTTGTGGTAAAAGAAGCGGAGATGATAATATCATCATATATAACAAAACTAGAAGAAAACAAACAAAATATTCAAAAAAGCAAAATAGAACAAACAAAAAAAGTCCGTAGATTAAAGAATTATGCATATATATCAAGTATAATAATACTTTTGCAAACATTATTATTAATAGCCAAATAACAAATTTAAAATTAAATAAAATCATAAAATACCTTTTCCGTTCATATAGTTTAAAAGAAAAACGAAGGAAGAGGTGTTTTTTATGGAAAGAGCAATAAGTGTAGAAGAAAGAATAAGACGAGCTGAAGAAATATATGAAAAAAGAAGGCAGGGAGAAAATCGTCCAATAACAAAAGTAAATGTTAATAATACTCAAAAAAAGGACATAAAATTATTAAAAAAGATGATTATACAAATATTAGTATGTATATCTATATATCTAGTAATTTATGCAATTTATAACAACAAGTATGTATTTTCAGAAGACTTTATAAAAAAAGCAAATGAAATATTATCATACGATACAAACTTTGGAGAATTATATAATAATGCAAAAAATCAACTCCAAAATTGGTACCAATCAATAACAACAAATTCAGAAGGACAAGAACAAACAGAAAATACCGAATCAGAGAATCAAACAGAAAACCAGGGAAATGGAATAGGTGGAGCAACATCTGAAGAAACAGCACAAGGAGAAACGAATGAACAAGAACAAAACCAAGAGACCGAATTATCACAAACAGAACAAGACATACAAAATGTAAAAAACACAACAACATTTATAAAACCGGTAGAAGGAACAATTAGCTCAACATATGGAAGAAGAGACACAGCAACAGGAAGTGTGCCAAAAGACCATACAGGTACAGATATAGCAGCGCCAATGGGAACAAAAATAAAATCAGCAACTGAAGGAGAAGTTGTGTTAGTTTCAGAAGAAGGAGACTATGGAAAACACATAAAAGTGCAAATAGGAGAAGTAAGTATAATATATGCTCATTGCAATCAAATATATGTAAATCAAGGCGAGATGGTAACTCAAGGACAAGAAATTGCAGAAGTAGGATCTACTGGTAATTCAACAGGACCACACCTACACTTTGAAATTAGATATTCTGAAAGAACAATTGATCCACAATCAATCCTCCAGCTGTGAAAAAGTGAATAAGTACAAAATAAAAATAAAGGATTGATATTATGAGATTTAGAATAGATTTAAAAATTTTTCTGTTTGTAATAATATTTTACTTTACAAAACAGATACATATATATGCATTAATAATGATATTTGCACTGATACATGAATTAGGACATCTACTTGCCGGAATTTTATGTGGTATGAAACCAGAAAAACTAGAAATAAAACCATATGGAGTAAGTGTTTCATTTAAATTATTTCCAAAAGATTATAATGTAAAAATAGGAAAAGGAAATAAGCTAGAAATGAAAAAAATATTTGTTGCACTAGCAGGACCATTAACAAATCTAATAGTAATTTTAACATCACTAAATTTACCACTAGAAATTTTTACAAAACTAATGATAATTTATTCAAATATTTTAATAATTATATTTAATTTAATACCAATTTATCCATTAGATGGGGGACGAATATTAAAAAGTATTTTACATATTACTTATGGGAAAAGAAAATCAGAAAAATATATAAATAATATATCATTTGTTACCTTAATATTTACAACATTTGTGTCTAGTATTTTGATATATATACTGGAAAACATAGCAATATTCTTAATAGTAATAGTCTTATGGACTATGTATATTGTAGAAGATATCAAATATAAAAGAAAACTTGAAATTTATAAATTACTAGAAAAAAGTATTGAAATAAATTGAAATAAATAGTAAACTATACTAAAGAAAAAGAATAGGAGAGACGCGAATGAAGAAAAAAATGGTAAGTAAAAATAATGGAATAACAATGATTTCACTAGCTATTGTAGTAACAGTAATATTAATACTAACAGGAGTATTAATATATAACGTAAGAGATAACTTAGGGATAAGTAAATTAAAAGCAATGCAAAACGATATACAAAACCTAAGAGATATGGTAAGTAATTATTATTCCGTAAATGGAAAAATACCAGCAAAAATAAAATATACAAATACAGAAAACATAGAGAGAATAAGAAATGCAGGGGTCATAAGTGAAAAAGTAGACATAGGAGACTTTTATATAATAGATTTAGCAGAATTAGAAAACTTGACATTAAATTATGGAGAAGACTATAAAAATATAACAGATACAACAACAGAAGAAGAAGCAAGTCAAAATGAAGATATATATATAATAAATGAAACAAGCCAAAATATATTTTATGTAGAAGGAATACAAGTGGACGAAGATTGGTTTTATACGGACTATACATCAGAAGATGTTGATACAACAGGAGTAAATATAAGATATTTTGATGGTGTAAAGATACCAGATGGATATATATATAACTCAGGAACAAACAAAGAAGATTTGTCAATAAAAAATAAAGATGATGAAGCAAAGATATATAATTGGATTACAACAATTGATGATATAACAGAACTCCCAGATGATATTCAAATAGTTGAAGATGAACAAGCAGATTTTATAAAAAGTGTCAACTTATTTGATGGATATTATAAAAATAATACTGATAATACAGTATTATATATAGAAAATGAAGAAAAATGGTCTCCAACATACGACGTTGAAGGAACATATAAGGATAAAAATGGAGACACAGCATATATACCAAAAGGATTTCAAGTAAGTGAGAAAAAAGGAGAAACTTTAATAGACGAAGGACTAGTAATAAGGAATGCAACAACAGATGATAGATATGTATGGATAGAAGTACCAAAAAACATATATAAAACAGCAACATCAGAAACGGATTATGAAAATATAGAAAAAGACCTGCAAACATATACAGCAGAATACAAAGAAGGATATGAAGGATATAGTGACACATGGTATTCTGGATGTGGAATATCAAGTGAAGAAGAATATAATAACTTAAAAAATCAAATGTTAACAAGCGTATATAATAATGGAGGATTTTATATAAGCCAATACGAAGTAGGAGCAAGTAGTCATGTGACAGCAAATGATAACGGGGAAAGAACACCAGTAAGCAAAGAAGGAATGTATCCATATAATTACGTAACAGTAGCACAAGCACAACAATTAGCAACTAATATGTATTCAGGAGAAAAAACCAGTAGTTTAATGTTTGGAATACAATGGGATTTAGTCTTAAAGTTTCTAGAAACTAAAGGAGTAGCAGCAACAGAATTAAAGACTGATTCGAGTTCATGGGGAAATTATAACAATGCAACATTTGATATAACTAAAGGTGAATATTCAAAAAATGACGGAAAAGATTATACACAAGTATCTGGAATATATAGTAAATCAACAGAAAAAGTAATATTAACAACAGGAGTGACAGTAAGAAATAGTAAGAAGAATATATATGACCTAGCAGGAAACGTATATGAATGGACGCTAGAAAAAAACATCGACACCGACTCTGTGTGTACTGTTAGAGGTGGTGATTACTCTGGAAATGGCGATGAAATGCCAGCCTTTTATCGTAGTTTGGCTACCAATTCTTACAGTGATTTCAATGTTGGGTTTCATATAGTTTTATATTAAAAAATGGACAGCTTCAAGCTAAGTGTATAATATAATTTGATACTTCCAATATTAAAGAAAACAGAGTAAAGCTCTGTTTTTTTTTGCACGATGTAACAAAATTGTAATAATTTAGAAATAATTTTGTAATTTTCACACAAAATTCATTGACTTTTTTACGTTTTCATTGTATGATAAAAACGTTAGAATAAGTGTTTTAAAATCCTAAGGAGGAGAATAAAAATTATGGGAGAAGTAATAGTAATAACATCAGGAAAAGGTGGAGTAGGAAAAACAACAACAACAGCAAATTTAGGTTCAAGTTTAGCATTAGAAGGAAAAAAAGTAGCATTAGTAGATACAGACATAGGACTTCGTAACTTAGACGTTGTAATGGGATTAGAAAATAGAATTGTATATGACATAGTAGATGTTGTAGAAGAAAAATGTAAATTAAGACAAGCTCTAATAAAAGACAAAAGATTTAAAGAATTATACCTACTACCAGCAGCTCAAACAAGGGATAAAAGTGCAGTTAATGAAGAACAAATGAGAGAATTAGTTGGAAAACTAAAAGAAGAATTTGATTACATATTAATTGACTGTCCTGCAGGAATTGAACAAGGATTTAAAAATGCTATTGCAGGAGCAGATCGTGCGATTGTAGTTACAACAGCAGAAATATCTGCTATTCGTGATGCAGACAGAATTATAGGACTATTAGAATCATCAGAAATAAAAAATCCAGAATTAGTAATAAATAGAATAAGACCAAATATGGTCAAAAAAGGTGAAATGATGGATGTTGATGATATAGTAGACTTATTATCAATAGATTTAATAGGTGTAGTTCCAGATGATGAATATATTATTACACAGACAAATAAAGGAGAACCAGTTATACAAAACAAAAGAGCACCATCAGGTAAGGCATATATAGAAATAGCAAAAAGAGTATTAGGAGAAAAAATAGAAGTAACTATTCCTGGTAGAGAAAAAGGATTTTTTGCAAAAATAAAAAGATTATTCAAAAAACAATAACAGTTGGGGGTAAGTAGGAATAATGTTCGAAAACGTGGTGAAATTTTTAAAAAAGTTCAATAAGAAAGAAAAAAATGTAGTAAATAATTCAAAGGATGCAGCAAAAGAAAGATTGCATTTAGTTTTAATGCAAGATAGAGCTAATGTATCTGCAGACTTTCTTGAACTTATGAAACAAGAAATAATAGAAGTAATAAAAAAATATATAGAAGTAGATGAAAATGCAATAGATGTAAGATTAACAAACAAAGAAAACGAAGATGGTACAAATGGAGCACCAGCTTTGTATGCTAATATTCCTATATTAAATATTAAGAATGAAGCAAGAAAAATAGAAAAAAAAGATGACAAACAAAATCAAGAAAACAAGAAACAGTCTAATAATGAAAAAATGAATGAAAACAAAGAAAATACAAGTAAAAAAGAAAAGAATTTAGATAATAAAGAAACAGCTAATCAAAAAAGTGAAAACAAGTCAAAAGAAAGCAATTCAAAAACTGAAAATAAACCAGAAGAAAAAAATTCAAAAGCAGACAAAGAAAAAAAGGAAACTAATAATAACAAAACAAATAATTTAGTAAATAATGAAGAAAACAACAACACAGAACAAGAGCAAAAAGATAAAACAAAAAATGAAGAAAATAAAGAAATAAAAAATCAGAATAATATTAAAGAAAAAGTAAATAATGAAAAAAAGGAAAAAATAAAAACAGAAGAATAATTAGGAAAAAGAGTTGATTTGATGAGAAAAAGAGAGTTGAAAAATATAGAATGGAGTATATTAATCATTGCAATTATCCTTAGTATTATAGGGCTAGTTGCATTGTTTTCTGCAACACAGGAAACAGAGCATGATGAATTTTATAAGCAGTGCATATGGCTTGGAGTAAGTTTAGTTATAATGATTATTGTCATGCTAATTGATTATGATTTATTGGTTAAAATTTCGCCATTTTTATATGGATTATTCATCATACTGCTAATAGCAGTTCTATTTACGACACCTGTAAATGGAGCAACAAGTTGGTTTGACATAGGAGCATTTTCATTTCAACCAGGAGAATTTGCTAAAATATTTGTAATTTTATTTTTAACATTTGCTATGAGAAAAGTACAAGAAAGAAATAGACAAGATATTAATAAACCAACAAGATTACTTATACTATTAGCAATTGTAGGAGTGCCAATATTATTAATTATAAAACAACCAGACTATGGAACAGCAGCAGCATTTATAGTAGCAACAGTAATGATGCTAATCGTAGGAGGAATAGATAAAAAATACATCATTATATCAGCTGTATTAATAATAGTATCTGTTCCAATCATATACAATTTCATATTACCAGAACATGCAAAAACAAGAATCGACATATTTCTAAATCCTGAATCAGATCCAAGAGGAGCGGGGTATAATATAATTCAATCCAAACTTGCAATAGGAGCAGGCGGACTAACTGGAATGGGGTTACTAAAAGGAAACCAGACACAATTAGGATATTTATATCCTAAGACAACAGACTTCATATTTGCAGTAATTGGCGAAGAAATGGGATTTATAGTTTCAGCAGCAATAGTAATTTGTTATGTGGTTCTCATAGTGAAAGGATTTTTTATTGCCAAAACCGCAAAAGACGAAACGGGGACATTAATAGCTGCAGGAATTACAGGAGTATTTTTATTCCATGTGGTGGAAAATATAGGTATGGTGATGGGATTATTACCTATAACTGGAGTACCTTTACCATTTATCAGTTATGGAGGAAGTTCTTTAATAACTAACTTTATATGTATAGGAATTTTATTAAATATAAGTAGTAAGAGACAAAAAACTATCTTTGTGAAGTAAATAAAAGGAGCACTAAATGACATATTTGAAAAAATTAAAAATAGGAAACGTAGAACTAGAAAATAACTTAATATTAGCTCCAATGGCTGGCGTAACAAACCAGCCTTTTCGAATAATCTGTAAACAATTTGGTGCGGGAATGGTATGTACAGAAATGGCAAGTAGTAAAGCCATTTTCCACAATGACCAAAAAACAAAAAGACTATTAAATACAGAAGGAGAAAAAAGACCAATTAGCTTTCAAATATTTGGTAGTGATGAAGAAACAATGGGATATGCATCAAAATATGTAAGCAAATTAGCAGATATAGTAGATATAAATATGGGATGTCCAGCACCAAAAGTAGTAAAAAATGGAGATGGAAGCAAATTACTTTTAGACCTAGAAAAGGCGGAAAAAATAATCAAAGCAGTAGTACAAAATTCAGACAAACCAGTTACATTAAAAATAAGAAAAGGATGGGACAAAAACAACCTTGTAGCAGTAGAAATAGCAAAAATTGCAGAACAAAATGGAATCTCAGCAATAACTGTACATGGAAGAACAAGAAGTGAATTTTATACAGGAAAAGCAGATTGGGATATAATAAAACAAGTAAAAGAATCAGTATCAATACCAGTAATAGGTAATGGAGATGTTATTGATAAAGAATCAGCCTTAGAAATGTTTAAAGAAACTAATGTAGATGGAATAATGATAGGAAGGGGAACATTTGGAAATCCATGGATATTTAGAGAAATAATACATTATCTACAAACAGGAGAAAAATTACCGAAACCAACAAATGAAGAAAAATTAGAAGTTATAAAACAACATATTGATTTAGCAGTAAAAGAAAAAGGAGAAATAGCAGTAAAAGAACTTAGAAAACACATAGCATGGTATACAAAGAATCTGAAGAACTCAAGTGAATTTAGAAATAAGATAAACACAATAGAACAGGAAGATGAATTAATAAATTACATAGATGAATATTTTAAAACTTTATAAAATATTATGATAGTAAATAAGGGGGAAATGTCTTGAAAAAGAAAACGTTTTTTCTAATAATTATCATAATTTTTTTTATTATATTAATTTTAATTTTTTATATAAATGCGTCTAAAAAATTAAAAATTGGTCATACTAATAACAGTCAAGAAATTGTAGAAAATATTTTAAATATTAGCTCATACAATGCAACAATCAGTGTAAAAGTTGTATCAAATAAAAATGAAAATAATTATATCATAAAACAAGAATATCAATCTCAAGATTTTAACTCACAAGAAGTAATAGAACCAACAAATATTGAGGGAACAAAAATAATAAAACAAGGTAATAAATTAACTTTAGAAAATAGCAGACTTAATTTAAGTAGCATGATTGAAAATTATCAATATATTTCGAATAATAATTTAGATTTAAGTAGTTTTATAGAAGAGTATAAAAGTGATAGTAATGCAAATTACGAAGAAAATGAAAATGAAATAAAAATGTATACAACAGAGAATGATAGTAACAATAATTGCAAAAAAACACTTTATATAGATAAAAAAACAGGTTTACCAACACAATTAGAAATTAAGAATACTAACAAAAAAAACGAAGTTTACATATTATATAATGAGGTAGAAATAAAATAACCTTTGCTAATATTTAAATAGCATGAAATATACTTGACAATACAGAAATATTAGGAGTGAAAAATATGCAAATAAAAAGAGGAGATATGTTTTATGCAGATTTAAGTCCAGTAGTTGGTTCAGAACAAGGTGGAATTAGACCAGTTTTAATAATACAAAATGACTTAGGAAATAAATATAGCCCAACTGTAATTGCAGCAGCAATAACTTCTCAAACAGGAAAGACAAAATTACCAACACATATAGAATTGAACTCAGAAAACTGTGGATTAAAAAGCGATTCAGTTGTATTAGCAGAGCAAATAAGAACAATAGATAAAAGTAGATTAAAAGAAAGAATAGGTCACATAGATGATGAAAATGTTATAAATAAAATAAACAATGCCTTAGGAGTCAGCTTCGGACTTTAGTATGAACCAGGGTGTCGCATGAGAAACGTCCCCAATGCGACACCCTGTCCCTAACTAAACTTTCAATTTTTTAATAATCTTAATTTCATTATAAAGATTATCAATCATAGCCTTTCGAGTTTCATAAGCTTTTTTATATTCTTCATAGATATCCATATAATTTTCAACAGTTTCATTATTCTTCATAAGTATTTTCATACCTTCCAAATAATAATTTTTATCCTTTTCTTTTTTAGATTTTTCCATTTTTTCTTTATATTTATTAATTTGATCAAAACGTTTCAATTCATCTTTCAATTCATCCACATAACTTTGTGTACATGCAATTTCATATATAATATCATCAATAACCACTTTAAAAAGAGTCCTTACAATAGCTGGATTATTTTTGCCATGTTTTTTATCTTTTAAATTAGGGCTATTATATGCATTATCAGTTGGTTTAGGTGGCTGAGCATTTTCAATTAATATTTTCAAAGTGTCAGAAATACCAATATGTGATTTATATTGCCTTTTACTTACAATTGCATCATACTCATCAGCAACACGAATAATTTGACCTTCATAAGGAATATCCTTCTTTGTTAAACCTTGAGGATATCCAGATCCATTTAAAGCTTCATGGTGATACAATGGTCCTGCTGCATATGGCCTAAGTTGTAGATCTTCCATACACATTTTATATCCAATTGTTGTATGAGTTTTCATTATTTCATATTCTTCATCTGTCAATTTTGCAGGTTTTTGCAAAATTTCAGGAGGAATATGTAATTTACCTAAATCATGAAGATATGCACAAATTGTGCAATACTCTGTAAATCCTTTATTACAATGCAAATATTCACAAAGCCTACATGTAAGATTTGCAACATTCTCACAATGTTTTCTAGTGAAAACATCTAATCTATCTAACATATTTAATTGATATCTCATACTTTCATTTAAGTTATATGATTTTAAACTAGTTCTATCATAAAAATCAAATTCTCTGGCCATAATTAAATCTCCCTTTATCATCAAATTCATAATTTTAAATTAATAAAATAATACCATTAAATTAATATTAATTCAACTTATTGACAAAAATAAGTAAAAAATATATCATAAGGATATAAGAAAAGTAAACAGAAGAAGGTGGAAATTATGAATAAAGAGAAAGGATCTATAACTTTATTTGTACTTGTTGCAATGTTATTAATTATAAGTGTATTAGCAATTATATATATTCAGATTAGTGAAAAAAACAATAATCAATTAAAACAAATAGAAACAATTCAAGAGGAATATGAAACAAATGATATAGAACAGGAATATCTTGAAGCAGTTGAAAATAAAAAATAATTATTTATAGTTAACAAACTTAAATAGCATAGAAATATGCTATTTTTTGTATTTACTTAAGGCTTCTAGTGTGATATAATACTTGCATATTAAAAAAAGGAAAAGGTGAAGACAATGTATAGAACAAAAACATGTGGAGAACTAACAATAAAAAATGTAGGAGAAGAAGTAGAACTAGCAGGATGGATTCAAAAAATAAGAGACTTAGGTGGAATGATATTCATAGACCTAAGAGACGAATTTGGAATAACACAAATAGTGATCCATGACGAAAAACTACAAGAAGAAGTAAAAGAATATACAACAGAAAGCTGTATCCACATAAATGGAAAAGTTGTGGAAAGAAGTAGCAAAAATAACAAAATTCCAACAGGAGAAATAGAAGTAGAAGCAAGCAAAATAGAAGTATTAGGAAAATGCAAAAATATACTTCCATTTGAAATAAATACAGACCAAGAAGTAAGAGAAGATTTAAGATTAGAATATAGATTTTTAGATCTAAGAAATGAAAAATTACACAATAATATTCTATTACGTTCAGAAATCATAAAAACAATAAGAAACAAAATGGATGAGCTAGGATTTACAGAAATACAAACACCAATACTTGCAAACTCATCACCAGAAGGTGCAAGAGACTACCTAGTACCAAGTAGATTAAATCCAGGAGAATTTTATGCACTTCCACAAGCACCACAACAATTTAAACAAT
>CAMLUO010000045.1 GCA_946487895.1 uncultured Clostridium sp. | reverse complement strand
GAAACAGGAAAAGAATATGAATATACAGTAAAAGAAGTAAAAGTTGATGGATATACAGTAGAAAAAAATGACAAAAACTTTACAAACAGAATAGAACAAGAAAAAATATCAATTGAAGGAAACAAAACATGGATAACACCAGTAACAGATGTAAGTACATTAGAAGCAACAATTGAACTATATAGAAATGATAAGTTTTATGCTAAAACAACAGTTAAAGGAAATAGCTCATATAAGTTTGACGAACTAGATAAATATGACTTAGAGACAGGAAAAGAATATAAATACGAAGTAAAAGAAGTAAAAGTTGATGGATATGAACCAACACAAGACGGAACAAACTTTACAAATAAAATAGAACAAGTAAAAATATCTATCGAAGGCGAGAAAACATGGATAACACCAGTAGAGGACGTAAATACATTAACAGCGACAATCGAGTTATATAGAGACGATGTAAAAATAGACGAAAGAACAGTAATTGGTAACAATAAATATAACTTTAATAACTTAGATAAATATGATCCAGTAACAGGAGAAGAATATGAATATGATGTAAAAGAAAAACCAGTTGCTGGTTATACAACAAAACAAGATGGAACAAACTTCACAAATGTAATAGAACAAAAAGAAGATGTAACAATAAGCGGAAGTAAGACATGGGTAACACCAGTAGAAGATGTAAATACATTAACAGCAACAATCGAACTATACAGAGATGGTGAAAAAGTAAATCAAACAACAGTTAAAGGAAACGGAAGTTATACTTTTGCAGGATTACCAAGATATAATCTAGAAACAGGAAAAGAATATAAATATACAGTAAAAGAAATAAAAGTTGACGGATATACAACAGAACAAAACGGAACAAACTTTAAAAATGTAATAGAACAAGATAATACTGTAGCAATCTCAGGAACAAAAACTTGGGTAGCACCTGGAGTTACAACATATCCAACAATAGAAGTTAACTTATTAAGAGATGGAACAATTGTTGAAACTAAAGAATTAAAAAACGGAACAGTAGATTATTCATTTACTAACTTACCAAAATATGACTTAACTGACGGACACAAATATAGTTATAGTATTTCTGAAAATACAGTAGAAGGATATATAACTACAATAAATGGAAATAACATAACAAATACTTTAAAACAACCAAGTATTGATGTACAAAAAGATGTTGATTCAATAGTATTAACAAATGGTACAGAGATAACAGATCCAGAATATTTAGATACAATTAAACTAGAAAAAGACAATACAATAAAATATGAAATTGTAGCTAAAAATAATGGAAATGTAGATTTATCAGAAGTAAATATAACAGATACTAAAAAAGTAAAAGTAGAAGATGTACAATTACCAGAAAGACTAGTAGAAGAGGGAATTACAGTAAGTACAAAAGGAACAGAAGTAAATGCAAATACAAATCTACTAGGAAGAAATGACATTACATTACAACCAAATGAAGAAATAACAGTAATAGTTTCATACAAATTAACAAGAAGTGATGTTTTAGGAAATAAAGACTTTGTAAATGAAGCAAATGCAACAGGAAAATTTGAAGGTGTAACATATAATGATACAGATGATGAAAAAACACCAACAGAATATATACCAGAAACAACAAGCAAATCATTTGTAAAAGTATGGGCTGATGAAGGATATGAATCATTAAGACCAGAGTCTATAACTGTACAATTACAAAAAGCAGATGGAACGAATGTAGGAAACCCAGTTACATTAAATAGTGGAAATGGATGGAAAGCAGAATGGAATAACATTCCAGCAGAAGATATAAACGGAAATCCTATAACATATAAAGTAACAGAAACATTACCAACTGGATATGAAAATAATTATACAGTTTCAAATTGCACAACAAATAGTAAAGGCGAATTAACAATAACAAATACATACAAAAAACCAACAGGAACAATAGTAGAGAACTTTGAACCAACAAGTACAACAGCAAAAGTACCTATGGATGTAGTATTTGTTCTAGATACATCAGCTAGTATGCTAAATGGTAACAAAGCTACAGATATGGTATCAGCAGTAAATAGTGCAATGAAAACAATATTAGACTCAAATGAAAACAACAGAGTAGCAGTAGTAGGATTTAGTGGTATATATAACAAAAATGATACTGAAGCAAATGTATTGCTAGAATTAGATAGATATACACCAGCATCAAGCAGAGATAACAAATACTTAAAAGTATCATATAACGAATTAAAAACAACAGTATCAGGTAAAAGGACAAAATCAAGAGCTTTCGATGGTGGAACATATACACAAAATGGTATAGAATTAGGTGCTAAAACATTAATAAATAGTTCAAATAAGACTGTAACTGTAAATGGATTAACAGTAACACGTGCACCAGTAATAATATTAATCTCAGATGGTTTACCTACATATTATACAGAAACTTATAAAAATGTAAGTAGTGCGAAAAGAGACGGAACAGGAAATACTACACCAGCTGAATGTGCATATTATACAATCTTATCTGCAAATTACTATAAGAGAGCTGTAACAACAGCATACTATGGAGCAAATGCAGGAGAAAATAGTGCTAAAATGTACACAATAGGTCAAGGAATATCATCAGATGATAATTATGCAAAAGCAATATTAAATCCAACACAAACAAATATGAATGTATTAAAGAATAAGCGAGAAGGTACTGATGAAAATAACTTATATAAATGCTTCTCACAAGGATATTATGATAGTAGAAAGGATAGAGTAACAGTAACAACAAATCCTTATACAAATTATAGTTATGCAGATGGTTCATATGTAAAAAATATGAGTGCAGAAGAACTAACAAAAATATTGAATGAAGTAATTAATAGTTCAGTACCAAAAAAACCAATAACATGGAATATATCAAGTACTGAAATAAGCACAGGAAAAGCAAACTTACCAGATATTAATATATCAAAAACATTTACATTAACAGCAGGAACATTAAGATATACATCATGCCAAGAAGCAATTGCAGCAGGAGTTTTAGTTGGTAATGAAACAAATGGATATTATATAGACTTAACAAAAGTACCGGCAGGATCAACTGTAAATGTAAGTTATTTTGCAAAATAAAAACAAAATAAAAAATCCAACTTAAATGAATAAGTTGGATTTTTTTAGGGTATAGGAAATATCAAAATTTCCTATACCCTAAAAAATATAATCAATATAAATTCTAAATTTAATCTATTTTTTCTATAGTATAATCAAAAGAATCTGTTAAATCTCTAGAAGATAGTAAAGAAAATGTTTCTGTATCAGAAGATGAAAGATCTTTTTTAGTAGCCAATGTAAAAGTTGTTAAAACATTTCCTTCTTTATCAAGTAATGAAAAATTAAAATTAAATGTTGGTGTAATATTAGATGAATTATTAACTAAATCAAATTTAATTATAGTAACATCATTATTAAAATTAACAATTAAATTTTTTAATAAAATTCCTTCTAAATTTGATACTTCTTTTTCTTGAGATAAAACATTAGAGTTATCTTTAACATTTGAAGTAGTAGCATTATCTACTAAATCTTTAGAAGAAATAGTATTAGAATTACTATCTTGTTTTTCAGAAATATTAACCAAAACATTATTACTTGTAAAATAAGAAATAGAGAATAATGCTAATAAAAATATAGCTATCAAAACTAAAAGTTTTAAAATTAATTTTTTGGTAATAATATTTTTTTTCTCATTAGTTTTTTCTTTTTTGTTAGATATCTTTTTTTCTTTCCCCTTAAAATGTTTTCCCATAACATCCTCCCTTAAATAAATATATGAAAAATAATAAATAGTATTAAAACAAAAGCTTCACATTAATAGTGAAGCATATACTATATATATATTATAAAACTAAACAAATATATTTACAACTGTTAATAAAAATGCATATAAAATACTTTTCCAAGAAATACTAAAAGTTTTTCTTGTAACTTTATTTATAACCATTAATCTATGTTCTTTTCTAACTGTTAAAGCTAAGCAATTAACTTTTGGATATAATTCTTCTTGTGTATTCATATTAATCAACTCCTTTTATCCATCGTAAATCAAAAAATCTTAAGTAAAAAATCTATATATAAGTTAATTATAGAATAAAAAAATACAAATGTCAACATTTTTGTAACAAAAATGTAATAAAAATGTAATATTTGAAAAGAAAATGTAATATTTCTTTGAGATTTTGTAAAAATAAAATCATAAAAAAGTAAATAAATAGAATAAAATAATAGCAATATAAGCACAACAAAATAGCTAATTTATTTAGATTTTAAGCATTTTACTATATAATAACTAAAATGAAATGGAAAAGAAGGTCGAAAAATGATTACTATTATTATGAAATGTTATGCTATCTTAAGACAGATACAACAATCAAATAAGTAATGTTTTGTAATATAAAAACAATTTTTTAATAAAATTTAATATGGATATTAGTATAAAATTTAATAATTGGATGGAGGTTTTTTATGATTGAACTAAAGCTTACAAATAAAAAGAAAATGAGAAATACACTATTTACAGCATTTTTAACAATAATATGCTTAATTGGAAGAATAGGATACATACAATTTGTACAAGGAGGAGAATTATCAGCATTAGCATATCAGCAACAAACATTAGATAGAAGCATAAATCCTAAAAGAGGGACAATATATGACGCAACAGGCAAAAACGCACTAGCTGTAAGTAGTACAGTAGAAACAGTAACAGTAAATCCAGGGAATATAGCAGAAGAGAACAAAGAAAAAGTAGCAAAAACTTTAACAGATATATTTGAATTAGATTATGAAACAGTACTAAAAAAAGTAAAAAAGAGAAGCTCAATAGAAACAATAGTAAAAAAAGTAGATAAAGAAAAAACAGATAAACTAAGAATATGGATGGAACAAAATAATATAACAACAGGAATTAACATTGATGAAGACACAAAAAGATACTATCCATATAATACATTAGCTTCACAAATAATAGGATTTTGTGGGAGTGATAATCAAGGACTAGACGGAATAGAAGCAAAATATGATGATAAATTAAAAGGAGAAAAAGGTGCAATTCAAAGACATACAGATGCAAAAGGTGGAGAAATAGGACATGAAGGAGAAAACTATGTATCAGCAGTAGATGGTAATGATTTAGTGCTTACAATAGATTTAACGATACAATCAATTGCCGAAAAATATTTGAAAGAAGCATGTATTGATAATGAGTGTACAGATGGTGGAAACATAGTTATAATGAATCCAAAAAATGGAGATATTTTAGCAATGGCAACATATCCTTCATATAATTTGAATGAACCATATGAAGCATATACAGATGAATTAAAGGGAATATGGGATACTATGCAACAAGATGAAAAAACTAAAAATTTACAAGCGGTTTGGAGAAATAAAGCAATAGCAGATACATATGAGCCAGGATCAGTTTTCAAATTAATAACAGCATCAGCAGCAATAGAGGAAGGTTTAGTAACAGATATTGATAAAGAAGGACAATTTTCATGTAATGGAGGAATAGAAGTAGCAGGAGTTAGAATAAAATGCTGGAGATATTATAGACCACATGGATCAGAAAGTTTAAGGCAAGGATTAATGAATTCATGTAACCCCGTATTTATAGGGCTAGGACAGCAATTAGGAGTAACAAAATATTATGAATATTTGGAAAAATTTAAATTACTAGAAAAAACAGGTATAGACCTACCAGGAGAGGCAGGAAGTATATTTTTAGCAAAAGAAAAAGCAGGACCAGTAGAACTTGCCACAATAAGTTTTGGTCAGAGATTTGAAATAACACCTATTCAGCTTGTTACAGCTGTATCAGCTATAGCCAATGGAGGAACAAGTGTAACTCCAAGAGTAGTTAAACAGATAATAAATAGCCAAACTAAAGAAATAGAAGAAATACCAGTAAAAACAAATGGAACAGTTATTTCAAAAGAAACATCTGAAAAAGTATTGAGCATGATGGAAAGCGTTGTATCAGAAGGAACAGGAAAAAATGCAAAAGTTGCAGGCTATAGAATTGGCGGAAAAACAGGAACTTCAGAAGATGGTGTAAATACTAATAAATATGTTACATCTTTTTGCGGAGTAGCACCAATTGATAATCCACAAGTAGTAGTATTAGTTACATTATATAATCCGACAGGAGAAGGGGGACACCAAGGAGGTGGTGTTGCAGCACCAGTAGGAGGTCAAATATTTAGTGAAATCCTTCCATATTTGGAAGTAAGTCAGGGTAATCAAGATGAAATAAATCAAGTAGAACAGGTGGAAACACCAGATATACTTGGAAAGACTATAGAAGAAGCAGAAAAAATAATAAAAGAAAATGGTTTAGAACTAATAATACAAAATGAAACAGAAAATATTGATAAGGAAAATACTATAATAAAAAATCAAATACCACAAGCAGGGATAGTAATAAATAAAGGAAACAAAGTTTATGTATCTTATTAGAACAATTCTTTTTTTAATGAAATATTATGAAATATGGATTTATGGAGGGTATAAGATTAATATTAGAATGCGTCAGAAAAGCATGCTAAAATAAAAAAGTTTAAATAAATTGGCAAAATTAGTGGCAATATTTCGTAATTTATTATATAATGCCTATCAAGAGTAATAACACTCTTGAATAGGTGAATATATGAATGACGAATATTTAATAAAAATAGACGAACCAAGAATTCAGGAAACATGTGATGCATACTTTAAATGGAAAGACTTAAATACTTATGTAAAAAGTTTAGTATCAAGAGGAATAAATATGCCAGATGCAATAAGTGAACCTATGGGTTGCTATTGTTTAAATCTTCTTTGGAATAAAAGTTCAGGAGGAGATGCAAAATCTCTTGATGGTAAAAAGATAGAGTTCAAAGCTACAAGTAACTATAAGTATGATTTAAGTAGTTTTGGACCTAAATGTGATTTTGATGATTTAGTATTTTTAAGATTTGATTTAGACTTAAATATGTTGTTTGTGTATGATACTGGTGTTAATTCAGAAGAATTAAAGAAAATTCCTGTATCAAAAACAGCAACAGTGGGAGATTACCAAAAAGCAGGTAAAAGACCACATTTAAGTATAATACAATCAATAATTGAAGCAAGAAAACTAGAACCTACAGTAATATTCAATATTAGAAGAGGGATTATAGTTGAAAAAGTATGAAAGGCAGAGTGTTAATTACTCTGTTATTATTGCTAATAAAATCGCGGCGTGCCGCAAAAGATAAGGAGAGAATAAATTATGTATAAAATTTGTAGCCTTTTTGCAGGTGTTGGTGGAATAGATTTAGGATTTTTAGAAACAAATAAATGTGAGATAGCATATGCTAATGAATTTGATAAATATGCAGTAGAAACTTATGAAAAGAATTTTAATACAAAAGTAGATTGTCGTGATATTCATGATGTAAAATTAAATGAAATACCAGAGTTTGATATTATGGTTGGAGGATTTCCTTGTACTTCTTTTTCAGTAGCGGGATATAGAAAAGGGTTTGAAGATGATAGAACTGGAGATTTATTCTTTGAAATGGAAAGAATATTCAAGGAAAGAAAACCAAGAGTAATATTTTTAGAAAATGTTAAAAATTTGGTTGGCCATGATAAGGGAAATACTTTTAAGACTATTATAGAAAGGTTAGAAAATGCGGGATATAAAGATAAGATAAAATGCCAAGTTTTAAATGCTTGTGAATATGGAGATATTCCTCAAAATAGAGAAAGAATATATATTGTGGCATTTAGAGATAAAGAAGACTATGATAGATTTCAAATGCCATTACCAACACCATTAGATAAAACAATAAAAGATGTGTTTAATTTTGAGACAAAAGTAGATGACAAATATTATTATACAGAGGGGAAATATAAAGGTAATATATATAGATTATTAACAGAAGAAATGGATGATGATAATACTGTATATCAATGGAGAAGAAAATATGTTAGAAAAAATCAAAGCAATCTAGTTCCTACACTAACTGCTAATATGGGAGAGGGAGGGCACAATGTTCCATTAATAAAAACTAAATTTGGAATAAGAAAGCTAACACCGATAGAGTGTTTTTATGCACAGGGCTATCCAAAATATTATAAATTACCAACTGATATGAGCGATGCTAGATTATACAAACAAGCAGGAAATAGTGTTGTTGTTCCAGTAATTAATAGAATTGCAGAAAATATAATGAAGGCATTGAATTAGGAGGAGTATGAATCAAGCGGTTTTTAATTTGAAACTTGTTTTATTTCTTTTGCAACTATATTTATAAAAAATATGAATATACTAGTTAAGAGAATGTTAAAATTATCATCAATTTTTGTAATATTATTTATGCTACCAGCTATATTATGCACATCTTATATAGTGCAATGGCTGGATATAGTATAAAAAAAGAAGGATAATTATAAAATTTAAAGTTATTATCTTATATAAAAATTAATAATGTATATAAAAAGTTATTTTTATATATAAAAATAACTTGACAAAATATGAGGCTAAGTACTATAATAAATATAGGTGGTAGATATGTTAAAAAGGGAAAAGTATTTAGAAAAAATTAGAGATTTCTATGATAGTAATTTGATTAAAATTTTAGTAGGAATTCGTAGGTGTGGTAAATCTGTAATATTAGAACAGATTATGCAAGAATTAAAAGAAAGAAATATCGATGAAGACCACATTATATACGTAAATTTTGAATTTATAGAATTTGAGAATTTAACAGATTATAAAGAATTAAATAAATATATAAAACAGAAAATAAAAGATGATAAATTATATTACTTATTTTTTGATGAAATACAAAATGTTGAGAAATTTGAAAAAGTAATCAATTCATTAAGAGCCTCAAAGAAAGTAAGTATATTTATAACAGGTTCAAATAGTAGGTTATTATCAGAGGAATTATCAACTGTACTTTCAGGAAGATATGTAAGTTTTAAAATAAATCCATTATCTTATAAAGAAGTATTAGAATTATTGGGAGAAGAAAAGTCTACAGACGAAATATTTGAAAATTATATGAAATGGGGAAGTCTTCCTAATAGGTTTGAATTTAAAAAAGAAGAAGCAATAAAAAATTACTTATATGGAGTATTTGATTCAATAATATTAAGAGATGTAGTAGAAAGATTAAAAATTAGAGATACAGCTTTATTTAATTTGATTTTACAATATATCATAGATACCATTGGCAGAGAATTTTCAGCAGAGAATATTATAAATTTTTTAAAAAATGAAGGGAGAGATGTATCGACATTGACGATATATTCTTATTTAGACGCACTATGTAAAGCTTTATTAATTAGAAAAGTTTATCGATATGATATACATGGAAGAGCGGTTCTAAAAACCTTAAATAAATATTATGTAACAGATTTAGGAATAGCTCAAATAAAAAATAATAAGACAGAAATGGATAAATCTTATGCTATAGAGAACATTGTTTATAATGAACTATTAATAAAAGGATATGATGTATATACGGGAAAAACGAAAAAAGGAGAAATAGATTTTGTTGCTACAAAATCAGATAAAAAGATATATGTACAAGTAGCCTTTAGTATCCCAAATGAAGATACGAAAAATAGAGAGTTTGGAGCTTATAATGTTGTAAAAGATAATTATCCAAAGTATGTTATTACATTAGACAAATTAACATATGAATTTAATGGAATTAAACATGTAAATTTAATAGACTTTCTTCTAGATGATAATTTTTAATATAAATAAAGCAAACAAAGTTTATATATCACAATAAAAAATAAACTATTGACAATTATTTAAATCTTTGATAAAAATAGCACAGAAGGAAAAGTAGGAGGAAAAAATAAATGAAAAATTTAATTGATATCAAAGACTTAAATGTAGAAGAAATTGAAGAACTAATAAAAGTAGCTAAAGACATCATTCAAAATAAAGAGAAATATTCTCATAAGTGTGATGGTAAAAAATTAGCTACTTTATTTTTTGAGCCAAGTACAAGAACAAGACTAAGTTTTGAAGCAGCAATGATGGAATTAGGAGGAAATGTAATAGGATTTTCAGAAGCAAATTCAAGTTCAACATCAAAAGGAGAAAGTGTAGCTGACACAATAAGAACAGTAGGGTGCTATGTAGATATAATTGCAATGAGACACCCAAAAGAAGGAGCACCGCTAGTAGCTGCCGAAAAATCAATCGTACCAATAATAAATGCAGGAGATGGAGGACATAATCACCCAACACAGACATTAACAGATTTATTAACAATAAAAAGTGAAAAAGGAAGACTAGAAGATTTAACAATAGGGCTTTGTGGAGACTTGAAATTTGGAAGAACAGTTCATTCACTTATAACTGCAATGAGTAGATATAAAAATATAAAATTTGTACTAATATCACCAGACGAGTTAAAAATACCAGAATATATAAAAGAAGATATATTAGGAAAAAATAATATAGAATTTATAGAAACAAAAGACATAGAAGAATATATGGAAAAACTAGATATTTTATATATGACAAGAGTTCAAAAAGAAAGATTTTTCAACGAAGAGGACTATATCAGATTAAAAGACTATTATATATTAAATAAAGAAAAATTAGAAAAAGCAAAAAAAGATTTATGCATAATGCATCCACTACCAAGAGTAAACGAAATATCCGTAGATGTAGATGACGACCCAAGAGCAGCATATTTTAGACAAGTAGAATATGGAAAATATATAAGAATGGCATTAATATTAAAAATGTTGGAGGTAAAATAAATGAATATAGATAGTATAAAAAATGGGATAGTAATAGATCATATACAAGCAAAAAAAGGAATGAAAATATATGAAGCATTAAACTTGCAAGAACTAGAATGTTCAGTAGCAATAATAACAAATGCCAAAAGCAAGAAAATGGGAAGAAAAGATATTATAAAAATAGATAAAAGCATAGATATCGACTTAGATATATTAGGATATATAGATCCAGATATAACAATTAATATAGTAAAAGACGATAAACTAATAAATAAATTTCATGTAACTAAACCAGAAAAAATTGTAAATATAGTAAAATGCCAAAATCCAAGATGTATTACATCAGTAGAAAAACAATTAGATCAAGTATTTATTTTAAGTGATAAAGAAAAGCAAATATATCGTTGTAAATATTGTGAGATGAGAATGGGATAGTGCCAAAGGGAACGTTCATTCAATCCCGAAAATTAGTGCCATTGGGGACGGGCTATTTTGGCAACCTTAGGGGACGTTCCTTCAATCCCGAAAATTAGGGAACAAAGGGACGGACCTGTTT
>CAMLUO010000044.1 GCA_946487895.1 uncultured Clostridium sp. | reverse complement strand
ACTAATATAATTCCTGCATTTATTTCAGTTGTTGCCATAAATACAAAACCATCTTGACATTCATTGTATTTTGAATGATATGTTTTTCCATTTATCTCTATATTTGAATTTGCTCCTAGTGTTTGATTTCTTATATCTAGCATTTGCTCATAATTGCAAAGTACAATGTATTCATCATCATTTAATGTGTATTTTTCTTCTCCATAAAGTTCTGCAATTTTGTTATAATCTGATACTTTAATTATAGATTCTGATATTTCATAAGAAAGCATTGGATACTGACTTTTTGTAGTTTCATAATAATCTCCTAAACTATATGCCAAAGTCCATTCTGGTATTGCATAAATAGGAATTTCAACAATATCTTTTAAAGTATTCATATCATATCCATTTGTTTCAAGTGTATAACTTACTGGCTTCCTTGAATCTTCTTTTTGTTCTTCTGTGTAATATATAGTTTGCTCTGTATATGAGTTTACGTAGCTTTCTGGTAAATATGCTGGTTTATATAGGTTTACATCTACTGGTGTAAATTTTTCTAATTGAGAATCTAATGCTGATTGAATAGATAAGCTACTAGATAATGCACTAATCGTCATAAATAACATCAAGCAAATGATACTCATACTTGCTATATTTGTATTAATTTTGTTATGAAGTTGCCTTAATACAAACATGTTTGTTCCTTTTAAGTAAATGTTTTTTCTTGTTTGTATAATTCTTAATATAAATCCTGATAAAGACCAGAATATCCCTATTGTTCCTACTATTCCCATCAAAATAGGTTTTAGCAATTCATTAGTTGTTTGTAATTCATACACTCCACCAGTTACTAGATAATAAGCATATCCTAATAATATACTTGATGCTAAAAATACAAGTATTGAAATAATAGGATTTTTCATTTTTACTTTTTCATTTTTTCTTACTGCAGTTAATAAATTAATTAGTTTATATCTTGAAATTGTTAATGTGTTAAATATGATAACTGCTAAATACATTACTGCAAAATATATGCAAGTTTTTATACAAGCATCTTTTGAAAACACAAAGGTAAATTCAGTCATATCTGCTTCAAACAATTTTGCAACTAGAATAGACATAAATTGTGATGCAAATACACCTATAAAGATACCTACAACTAAAGATAAGATTCCGACTAATATTGTTTCAAATAAAATGATAGTAGATATTTGTCTTCTTCCCATACCAAGTGTCATGTATATACCAAATTCTCTTTTTCTTCTATTTATTAAAAAATTATTTGCATATACTATTAAAAATCCAAGTACAATCGCGATGAAAACTGAAATCATCCCAATCATCTGTACCATTAATTGTATCATTGACCTTGTTGATTGTGATACTTCAAGCATTGCTTGTTGGCTGTCTAAAGAGTTAAACATATAAAAGATTGCCACACCTAATACAAGTGTTAAAAAGTATATCGCATAATCTTTAAAACTCTTTTTCATGTTTCTTATAGATAACTTAAATAACATCGTTCAAATCACCTCCAAGAAGTGTTTGCACCTCGATTATTTTTTCAAAGAATTGTTTTCTTGTATCTTCGCCTTTTATAAGTTCATTAAATAACTTTCCATCTTTGATAAATATGATTCTGTCTGCATAACTTGCAGTAAAAGCATCATGTGTAACCATTAAAATTGTTGCTCCTAATTTTTGGTTTAAATGTTCAAATGTTTCTAATAATTGCCTTGCAGATTTTGAGTCCAATGCTCCTGTTGGCTCATCTGCTAAGACCATTTTAGGATTTGTGATAATTGCTCGGCTTGACGCTACCCTTTGTTTTTGTCCTCCAGATATTTGATATGGATATTTATTTAATATATCTGAAATTTCTAATTTTTCTGCTACCTCTTTTACTTTTTTATCTATCTCGTGAGGATTTACTTTTTGGATTGTTAATGCTAAAGCAATATTTTCATAAGCAGTTAAAGTGTCAAGTAAGTTGAAATCTTGAAATATAAAGCCTAATTCTTCTCTCCTAAATTTGTTTAGTTTATTTCCTTTCAACTTTGTTATGTCTTGGTTATTTATAATAATTTTTCCTGCAGTGGCCCTGTCTATTGTTGAAATACAATTTAATAATGTTGTTTTTCCAGAGCCTGATGCTCCCATTATTCCTACAAATTCTCCTTCTTCTATATTAAAGCTAATACCGTCAATTGCTTTTGTTAGATTTGATTTGTTTCCATAATATTTTTCAATATTTTTTACCTCTAATATATTGCTCATTATAATTTCTCCTTTCCTATCTTTTATCTATATTATAAATCATCTTTTATACCTTTGCTATTCTTTAATCTTACATTTGTATTACATTTTTGTAAGATAACAAAAAAATTAGAAGATAGCATCTGCTACCCTCTAGTTTTTCTACCCACCACTGCAAATCTTCCATCTTCTACATGATATGAACACGTAGATAATGTGATTAGTTGGTCACCAAATTTTGCTGTTTTATCAATATCATATAATGATGCTTTTTTTGCATTTTGTACAAATTCATTATATTCCGCTTCTGAGTTTGCATTTACAAAAAAATAATATCTAAAAACATTTTTCTCTGTTTTATAATAAACTCTTGATTTAAAAACTGAAATAATTTCATACTCTGCATCTTCTTTATTTGTTGTAAAACGAATAATTGGATGTTCTTTATAAAACTCTTCTTTCGCATACTTTAACAATTCTTGGAACATCGTTCCATTATTTAAATTATGCCCATACATTAGGAGATTGCTACTTGGTATTGACCAGTCATAATCTTTTGTTAAAAATATAGAGCCATTTTTAGATTTTTGTTTTTTGTAATTATGAGTCATGTAATATTCATTATCTGTTCCCTGTAATACTGGATAATTTATACTTGTTCCTTCTATTTCTAGCCACCCAACAATATCAGGATTTTCTTCTTGAAGTTTTTGTACTTTTAGTATTCTTTCAGAATTTTGATTAGCTGTTTCTTGTATATTTTCTTGTGTAGTTTCTTCAATTTCTTCTGTTATTTTATTTGCTTCTTCTACTTGATTTTCATCTATCTCTATTTTGTCTAATAATTGACTTTCTTGTATGGCTTGCTTTTTTGATAAAAAATTATTTGCAATGTATATGATTGATAAAATAATTAATAGAGCTAATATAGTATATATTGAAAAATATATAATTTTTCTTTTTGATTTAGAAATTTTTTTCATTATTTTCACCAATATAGTAAAAGAATAGACATTTAGCCTATTCTCCTATATCCTTCTTTTTCATGAATAAAATAATTGCTAACGAGAATAATATTGTACATAATGCAATGCCTAAATAGTTTTCTACACCTGTTTTTGGAGTTTCATCTTTTTGTGGTGTATTTTCTGTATTTTCAACTTTAGAAATTTTTGCATAAATACTTGTATCAGTGTCTATTGTTTTACTAAAATCAAATTCAGTAGTATATTGTGCATCTGTATAGAAACCATCTATTTGATATCCTTCTGTTATTGTAATATGAGATTTTAATAAGTCTGCTGTAATAGTTTTTCCTTTATCTACAGTAATTCTGTTTACATCATTGTTGGCATATATAGTTACTATAACTTTTTGACTATCTGCATTAACAGTTACTTTATCTGGTACTAATGTTTCTGAAATTACATTATCATTAGCATCTGTTAATGCTACTGAATCTTCTGTTAATACAACTTTATTTGTTGTATTAGGTGTATTAGTTATAGTAAATTCTGTTAGACTACCATTTTCTGCAATTCTTACTACATTTTCATTTGTATCAGATTTTAATGTTCCATTCATTACTAAAGTTGGATTATTTGTTGCAGCTGCTCCTTTGTCTATTTCTATACCATTATTTGCACCTGTTCCATTATATCCTAAATGTAAATCTCTTACTTCAATTGTACCACCATTAGCTAGTACTCCTCCATATCTAAATCCTGTAATTGAAACATTGTCTAATATTACTGTTGCTCCATCATATGATTGTACACCATATTTAGGTCCATTTTGTAAATTGATATTTTTTAATGTAAGTTTACCTTGAGAAAATTGTGCAGTAAACATTGTTTGGTTTCCTGATGTTGATGTCCAGTCACTTGAACCTGTAACCGTATATCCATTACCATCGATTGTTAACTCTTTTTGTATTACTATAGGTGCTGTTACTGTTATATTATTTTGTAATGTAATTGTTGCTCCTGAGTCTGCACTTGATATAGCACTAAGTAGAGAACTTTCATCAGTAATTGGTGTTGCAGCTTGACTGAAGTTTGGACTTATCAACATTAATGCAAAAATTGCAATTAAAAATACTATTAATTTTTTTGTATTTTTCATTGTTACACCTCCTTATTCAATTTTATTTTATCCTTTTTTTATTTTTTTATTTAAAATTCGACAAAAATTCCAAATTAAATTTTTCCAAAAAAAATTACTCCACTTAAAAACGTAGTTTATTACTACTATTTTTGTGAAGTAATTTTCTTCTTTTTTAATAAATTGCATTTCTAAATTCAATTATACTTTAAGCTCCTGTTATTATGAAATATATAACTCTTGCAACTACTATTGCTCCTAATGTTGCAGCTATTGTAATTAAAACTGTTGCAGGCATGCTTAATCTTTTTGTTTCTGTTTCTTCTTTGTTTATCTTTTTTTCTTCTGCTTCTTTTACTTCTTTCTTCATTATAAGTTTCCTCCTTTGTTCATTATAATATTTCTAATTTTTTCTCGTTTTCTATAATAGTCATTATTATTTGTACTGTTTTTTCTAAATTATCATTTTTTAATACATAATCATATAAACCAATTCTTGATTCTTCATAATCAAAACGATTTAGTCTTAGTATTACTTCTTGTGGACTTGGCTTATCAATTCTATTTTCAAGTCTTCTTTTTAATTCTTCTTTAGGTACTCTAAGATATATTGTTACTATTTTTGTATCTTCTTCTAATAATTCTTTTAAATGTTCTGTTCCATTAACATCTATATCTTTTACTATGATTTTTCCACTTTTAATTTTTTGATTTAATAGCTTACGTGATGTACCATAATAACAATTATGATGGATATCATATTCGTAAAAATCACCATTTTCGATCATTTTTTCAAATTCTTCTTTTGATACAAAATGATATGTACCTCCTTCTACATCTCCTTCTCTCATAGGTCTTGAAGTATATGAAGGAAGTGATTCTACGTTCTCCATTCTTTTTATTAATTCCTTTTTTATTGTGTCTTTTCCTGCTCCTGATACTCCTGATAAAATAACTAGCATATTGTTACCTTCCCTTCTGCAATTTCATTTGCAGCTAAAGTAACAGGTGAATCTTCTTTAACATGTGTTAATGGTTCAGCTCCTGCTGCTATTTGTCTTGCTCTTCTTGCTGTTGCAATTACTAATTCATATCTATTTTGTGCTTTTGTTAATAATTCTGTTACTGTTGGTTTAACAATCATTTAACTCATCTCCTATAAAATTATAAATATATATCAAAATATTTATTCAATATTTTAATTTTTATTAACTATTACTATTATCATCTTGTCCGGTTTTGTCTATTCTATCTCCTACAGTTTCTGGTTGTACTGCTGATAAAATTATATGTCCTGAATCCATTATTAAAACTGCTCTCGTTCTTCTTCCACATGTAGCATCTATTGCTGTTTTATTATCTTTTGATTCTTGGACTAATCGTTTTATTGGTGCAGATTCTGGGCTAACTATTGCTACTATTCTGTCTGAAGAAACAATATTACCAAATCCAATATTTACTAACTGCATATAATCAATCCTTTCTACTCAATATTTTGTACTTGCTCTCTAATATTTTCTAATTCTGTTTTAATATCAATTACACCATTGGTAATTTCAAGGTTGTTAGCTTTTGATCCTATTGTATTTGTTTCTCTATTCATCTCCTGAATCATAAAATCTAATTTTTTTCCTACTGTTTCTTGAGACTCTTTTATTTGCTTTTCAAATTGAAAAATATGACTATTTAGCCTGGTGACTTCTTCTTCAATTGAACATTTATCAGCATAGATTACAACTTCTTGAGCTAATCTTGACTCATCAATTTCCTTGTCTTTCATTAGATCTTTAATTCTTCCTTCTAATTTTACTACATATTCTTCAATAAGTCCAGTAGAAAGTGAAGATATTTCTGTAACTTTTTTTTGGACTTTATTTATTCTTTTTAGTAAATCTTCTGAAATTCGCTTTCCTTCTATTTCTCTCATTGACACTAAATTAGCTGTTGCATCTTCTACTGTTTTCAATAGCTCATTTCTAATTGTATCATCATCTTCTACGTTTTGAACACTTAAAACATCTGGATATTTTGTAATTTCTGTTACTTCAATATTTGATGATAAGTTTTCCTGCTCAGCTAGTTTTCTTAGTTCATCTATATATGCTTTTGCAATTTCTGTGTTTATTTTTATTTCTTTTCCTTTTATTGAGTTATTTTCAAAAGTTATAAATACGTCTATTTTTCCCCTTTTAACCTTTTCTGATATTTTTCTTTTTACTTCTTCTTCTAAATAGCTTATTTGTTTTGGCATTTTTACTAAAATGTCTAAATAACGATGATTTACACTTTTTATTTCTATTTGATATTTTCTTGCTTCAACTTCTAGTTCTGATTTTCCATATCCAGTCATGCTTTTTATCATTTTTTATTCCTCTTTTTCTTTTTTTATTACTTCTTCTTTTTTAGTTGTTTTCTTTGTAGCTCTCTTCTTTGTTGGCTTCTTTTCAGCTTTTCCTTCTACTTCTTCAGCCTTTACTTTACTTTCTTGTTCTGATTTTTTCTTTACCTCTTGCTTGTTTTCTGTATTCTTTCTCTTCTTGCCTACTTTTGCTGATTTTGGTTTGTGCTGAATTTTCTTTTTTTCTTCTTCTGATGGATTTTGCTTTTTAGCTTCTTTTTTTACTGGCTCTTCTTTTTTTACTATTTCTGATATATCACTTAATCCTTTTAGATATTCTCTTCTTCCTTTTGTATATAATATTATTGATTTTAGCACATAATATGTTGCAATTGTATATGAAGATGTTAGTATATAAAATTGAAATTGATATTCATATCTTGTGATTATATGTATTATAAGTAAGCTGTGGAAGGTTAATACTAAAAATTCAATTGCTGTAATTGCAAGTGTTCCACTATCTTTTTTATATGATACTTCCAGTAATATTAAACTAATTAATAATAAAACTCCTGAACATATTTCAATTATATTTACTAGATTATCTTGATTAATTTTATCATATGAATAATTTAGAATAGCAAAATATCCCATTATAGCTATTGCGATTATTAGATTTATAAATATCTTTTTTAGTATTTCTTGTGATATTTCTTTTGGTATTTTTTTGCTTTTTCTTTCTTCTTCTAGCTTTTCGACTGCTATCTTATGTTTTTCCATGATTTATAAATTTCCCTTTCCTTATATGTTTCTAACTTTCTAGCTCGTACATAATAATGCTTAAAACATTTAATGCAACAGTTTCTGTCCTTAAAATTCTTTTTCCTAGAGTAATAATTTTTGCTTCATTTCTTTTTAGGACTTCTATTTCTTCTTTATCTATTCCGCCTTCTGGTCCAATTACAACTGCTATTTTTATATTATCATTATCTTTTTTCAATAGTTCTAATTCATTTTTTAAGGTATTTTCTTTTTCTTCTTCATATGCAACTAGAACTACATCATAATCTTTTATTTTTTCTGATATTTCTTTTAGATTTTCTATATTGTTGATTTTAGGTATATAATTTCTCCCACATTGCTTTGCAGCAACTTCTGAAATTTTTTGCCATCTCTCAATTTTTTTAGTCTTATCTTTGCCTTGAAGTTTTACAACACATCTTTTCATTTCAATGGGCGTAATATCATGTACACCTAACTCTACTGATTTTTGTATTATTAGCTCCATTTTATCTGCTTTTGGAAGTCCCTGAAATATGCTAACTTCTATATTTGATTCTACATTTGTTTCTAGTTCTTTTATTATTTTACATGTTATTTCATTTTCTTCTATATTTGTAATCTTGCATAAATAATCTTGTTTTGTATTTTCATCACATATAGTTATTTCATCTTCTATGTTTTTTCGTAAAACTTTTTTTATATGATTTACGTCTTGATTTTTTATATAAATTGTATCATTTTTTATTTGATTGTTTTCTACAAAGAATTTAGGCATTTTTCTCTCGTACCTTTCTCATATTACATACTCTTTTCAACCTTTTTATGCTGTTTATTATATCATAACCAAACAAAAAAAGCTAGAATATTCTACAAATAATTCTAACTTTTTTACTATATTTTATTCTATTTATTAATAATTTTCAGCTTTGATTTCAAAATATGCTTTTGGATGAGAACATACAGGACAAATTTCTGGAGCAGATTTTCCAATTACTATATGTCCACAATTTCTACATTTCCAAATTCTATCTCCATCACGGCTAAATACTAATCCACCTTCAACATTTTCAATTAATTTTTTGTATCTAGCTTCATGTTCTTTTTCAATTTCACCTACCGCTTCAAATAAGTATGCAATATGGTCAAATCCTTCTTCTTTTGCTTCTTTTGCCATTCTGTCATACATATCTGTCCATTCGTAGTTTTCTCCTTCTGCTGCAGCTTGTAGATTTTCTAATGTTGATTTGATTTCTCCACCTTGTAATAATTTGAACCACATTTTTGCGTGTTCTTTTTCATTATTAGCTGTTTCTTCAAATATTGCTGCTATTTGTTCATATCCTTCTTTTTTTGCTTTACTTGCAAAGTATGTATATTTATTTCTTGCTTGTGATTCTCCAGCAAATGCCTCCATTAAGTTTTTCTCTGTTTTTGTGCCTTTTAATTCTTTTTCCATTTATAAATTCCTCCTTTAACTTTTATTTTTGTTTTATATTTTTCATGATATATCTTATATTTTTTTTTGCATTCTGTCAATATCTCTCTAAGTTAAATTCTATTCATCAATAGTTGAAATTCCAAGAGTGATTTCTTCTAATACATCTAAGACTGCTCTAACAGTATCTAATGCTGTTAACATTGGTACATTATTTTCTGTTGCACATCTTCTAATCAAAGTTCCATCTGTTTCTTGGTCTATTGAGTCAATATTTCTTGTATTAATCACATAACTCACATAACCTTTTCTTAGAGATTCTAAAATTTCTTCACTACCTTCACTAATTTTCTTTTTTACTCTTGTTTTAATTGCATGTTCTTTTAAAAATTTAGCTGTCCCTTTTGTCGCTTCTATATTAAATCCTAGGTTATAAAATCTTTTGATTAATGGCAATGCTTCTTCTTTGTCTTTATCTGCAATTGTTACAAAAACTGTTCCATAATTTGCGAGTTTAACTCCTGAAGATTGTAGTGCCTTGTATAGAGCTCTTGTTAATTTCTTATCATATCCAATCGCTTCTCCTGTTGATTTCATTTCAGGAGAAAGTGTTGCATCTAAACCTGATAATTTTGAGAATGAAAATGCTGGTGCTTTTACATACCATTTTTCTTTTTCTTTTGGATATACAACATCAATTCCTTGTTCTTCCAAAGATTTTCCAAGCATTACTAATGTTCCAATATCTGCTAAAGAATATCCTGTTGATTTTGAGATAAATGGTACTGTTCTTGATGACCTTGGATTTACCTCTATAACATATACATCTTCATTTTTATCTACAATAAATTGAATATTATATAATCCTACAATTCCAATTCCTAATCCTAATTTTACAGTATAATCTAAAATAGTATCTTTTGCTTTTTGACTAACACTAAATGTTGGATATACACTTATACTATCTCCTGAGTGTATTCCTGTTTTTTCAACATGTTCCATAATTCCTGGTACAAATACATCTTTCCCATCACATACTGCATCTACTTCTAATTCTTTTCCAGTAATGTATTTATCTACTAATACTGGTTGTTCCGTATTGATTTCAACAGCTGTTTTTAAGTATTTCTCTAATGCTTTTTGATTTGAAACAATCTGCATTGCCCTTCCGCCTAGTACATAACTTGGTCTAACTAATACTGGATAGCCTATTTCTTTTGCAACTTTTATTCCATCTTCTATATTAGTTACCGCTTCTCCTTTAGGTTGTAGTAATTTTAAATCTTTCATTACTCTTTCAAATGCATCTCTATTTTCTGCTTTTTCAATGGCATTTACATCTGTTCCTATTATTTTCACACCTAGTTTAGAAAGTGGTCCTGCAAGATTAATTGCTGTTTGTCCACCTAATGCTGCAATTACACCTTCTGGCTTTTCTAAGTCAATAATATTCATAACATCTTCTACTGTTAGTGGTTCAAAATATAGCTTATCACTTGTTGTATAATCTGTTGATACTGTTTCTGGATTGTTATTGATAATTATTGCTTCAAATCCCGCTTCTTTAATAGTTTTTACTGCATGAACAGTCGAATAATCAAACTCTACACCTTGACCAATTCTAATCGGTCCTGCTCCTAACACAATTATTTTTTTCTTGTTACTTACAATTGATTCATTTTCTTCTTCATATGTTGAATAGAAATATGGTACATAACTTTCAAATTCACTGCTACAAGTATCTATCATTTTGTATACTGGATATATGTTATGCTCTTTTCTTAACAAATAAATATCTGCTTCTTTTTTATTCCATACTTTTGCAATATATTTATCACTAAATCCCATTTTCTTAGCTTCTTTTAGTACCTCTATATTTCCAACATTCTTGGTTAAAACTGTTTCCTCATCTACAATATTTTTGATTTTTTCTAAGAAAAACATATCAATTTTAGTTGTATCATAAATTAATCCTAAATCAACATTTCTTCTGATTAATTCAGCAATAGCATAAATTCTATCATCTGTTCCATCTTTTATATATGTCATCATTTCTTCTGTTTGCATATTATCAAATTTCTTATTATAGATATGACATACTCCTGTTTCTAGTGACCTTACTGCTTTTAATAGGCTTTCTTCAAAGGTTCTTCCTACACTCATTACTTCACCTGTTGCCTTCATTTGAGTACTTAATTTATTTGAAGCAAGTGTGAATTTATCAAATGGGAATCTTGGTATTTTGCAAACAACATAATCTAGTGCTGGCTCAAAACTTGCAGGTGTATTTGCTAATTGAATTTCCTCTAATCTCATACCTACTGCAATTTTAGCTGAAACTCTTGCAATTGGATATCCACTTGCTTTTGATGCTAATGCTGATGAACGAGATACTCTTGGATTTACTTCTATTACATAGTAATTAAAGGAATGTGGGTCTAAAGCAAATTGGACATTGCATCCTCCTTCTATTTTTAATGCTCTTATAATCCTTAATGCGCTATCTCTTAGCAATTGATATTCTTTATTAGTTAAAGTTTGGCTTGGTGCTACAACAATTGAATCTCCTGTATGAATTCCAACTGGGTCTAAATTCTCCATATTACAAATTGTAATTGCTGTATCATTATGGTCTCTCATTACTTCATATTCGATTTCTTTATATCCTTTAATACTTTTTTCTACTAATACTTGATTTACTGGAGAAAGTTTTAATGCATGTTTAATTAACTCCTTCAACTCTTTTTCATTGTCGGCAAATCCTCCACCTGTTCCTCCTAATGTAAAAGCAGGTCTTAAAACAACTGGGTATCCTATCTTTTTAGCTGCTTCTATTCCTTCTTCTTCTGATTCTGCAATAATAGATTCTAATACTGGTTCTCCTAGTTCTTGGCATAATTCTTTGAATTTCTCTCTATCTTCTGCTTTTTCAATACTTTCACTACTTGTTCCTAATAGTTCTACTT
>CAMLUO010000043.1 GCA_946487895.1 uncultured Clostridium sp. | reverse complement strand
ACCAAATGGAGCAGAACAAGGAAGAAAATTCTTTGATAAAATGGGAGAATTTGCAACAACTGAAGAAGTTGGAGCAAAAGGTTTAGCATGGACAAAATTTGAACAATCAGGAGAAGTGGCAGGAGGAATTGCTAAATTTATAACACCAGAAATTAAAGAAAAACTAGAAAAAGAATATGATGTAAAACCAAATTCAAGTATTTTCTTTATAGCAGATGAATTTGAAAAAGCACAAAAAATAGCAGGATTAGTTAGAATAGAATTAGGAAAAAGACTAGACTTATTAGAAAAAGATGTATATAGATTCTGCTTTATAGTTGATTTCCCAATGTATGAATTATCAGATGAAGGAACAATTGATTTTAGCCATAATCCATTCTCAATGCCACAAGGTGGATTAGAAGCGTTAGAAAATAAAGACCCATTAGAAATACTTGCATATCAATATGACTTAGTATGTAATGGATATGAAATGGCATCAGGAGCGGTAAGAAATCACAATCCAGAAATTATGGTTAAAGCATTTGAAATAGCAGGATATACTGAAGAAGAAGTAAAAAATAGATTTGGAGCATTATATAATGCATTTCAATATGGAACACCACCACATGCAGGAGCAGCACCAGGATTAGACAGAATGGTAATGCTAATTGCAAATTCACAAAACATAAGAGAAATAATAGCATTTCCAAAAAATAAAAAGGCAAGAGATTTATTGATGAGGGCACCATCACAAGTATCAGAACAACAACTTAAAGACGTTCACATCAAACTAGATTTAGAATAATCAGATTTAAGGATATCCACCAATTTTTTTGAAATCAATTGTCAAAGAGAAAGAAAGGACTAATTTATGAAAAAATATATGTTAGAAATTACAGTATTTATTTGTGGAGCAATAGGAATGATATTAGAACTAATTGCAGCAAGAGTCTTGTCACCATATGTAGGAAGTTCAAACCTGATTTGGACAACAATCATAGGAGTAATGCTAATTAGTATGAGCATAGGATATTGGTTAGGAGGAAAAAGAGCAGACAAAGACCCTAATATAAACAATTTATCAACAACAATATTATTAGGAGCTCTAGCAACTAGTTTGATACCAATATTTGAAACAGTATTAGTAAAAAACTTTGCAAGCATTTCAGATAACTTAGTATTAATCGCATTAGTAACATCAGCAATAATATTTGGAATACCAAGTTTTGTTATGGCAACAGTATCACCATTTGCAGTAAAATTAAGAGATAAAGAATATTCAAATGTAGGAGAAATATCAGGAAGAACATCATCATTATCAACAATAGGAAGTATATTTGGAACATTCTTAGCAGGATTTTTCCTAATACCAACATTTGGAGTAAGAGCAATTATATTTGGAACTACAGTAGTTTTATTAATTCTATCAATTGCACTATATGAAAACAAAACAAGAAAATTCTATATAATGATTGCAATAGTTGCAATAGCCATATTTGCATTCCAAGGTTTAGGAAAAGTAATTTATGATAGAGCAAATCCAGATGTTATAGAAGATGTAGATTCAGAATACAGCAGAATATTAATAAAACAAGTAGCTGCAAATGATACAACATATAAAACGATGCAAGTTGAAAATGGTTTAGAGTCATACATAGATGAAGAAACAGGAAAGATGGGAGCAAGATACCTATATTATTATGATTTAGCTGATTATTACCTAAAAGATTTTAAATCAACATTGATGATAGGTGGAGCAGCATATACATATCCAACACACTATCTAGATAAATATGAGGATAAAACAATTGATGTTTCAGAAATTGACCAAAAAATGACTGAACTTGCAGTAGAACAATTCAATTTAGATATCAATAATGAAAGATTAAATATTTATCATCAAGATGGAAGAAGTTTTTTGAATACGACAGATAATAAATATGATGTGATTTTGATAGATGCTTTTAAAGGCGAAAATGCACCATTTGAATTAACAACTTATGAAGCTATGAAAAATGCAAGAAATATTTTAAATGATAATGGAATGGTTATCACAAATATTATTTCTTCAGTTACTGGAGAAGATTCTGATTTCATTAAATATGAGTATAGTACATATAAAAAAGTTTTTGATGATGTAAAGGTTTTTAAAGTTAGAGATGTTAATGAAAAAACTATACAAAATTTAATTTTGGTTGGCTTTAAAGGAAATAAAAATATTGATGATAGCAAATATGAAGAGTATAAGGATTTACTTGATATGGAGCTTGTAGATTTTTCTTCTGATAAGGGAATTTCTACAGATAATTATGCCCCAATAGGGAATTAAATATAATGCTAATAAATTAATATTTCATAAATTTTTCGGCTCAATACGGAAATAGAAGAATTTCTAAAATAATTTTATGGAACCCTTCCAAGGCAAGCTTGAACTCTTTCCATAAAATTATTAAAGAAATTCTAAAATTCCTTCAATCACATTCAAAATTTATTTAATATTAATTTATTAGCATTAAAAAGACATAAAAAAAATATTCGGAATCTCATAAATATTTAAATAGTAACTAACAGAGAGAAGAAAAAATGTATATTTTAGTTTGAATAGAAAAATAAATAATCTGGAATTGAAAGGAAAGAGGTGAGAAGTGGAAAATGAAGAAAGTTTTACTTGGAATGAGTGGTGGAGTTGACAGCTCCGTTTCAGCAATTTTGTTACAAAAACAAGGTTATGAAGTAATTGGTGCTACAATGAAATTATGGTGTGGTGCAAATAAAGAAGAAAAAGAAAAAAACGAAAAATCAATTCATGATGCAAAAAAAGTTTGTGAAAAGCTAGGTATAGAACATTATGTATTTGATGCACAAAAAGAATTTGAAAAATATGTAATTGATGATTTTGTAGAACAATATAAAAATGCCCAAACACCAAACCCTTGCATAGAATGTAATAAGAAGATAAAATTTGGATATTTTTTTGACAAAGCAGAGGAATTAAATTGTGATTATATAGCAACAGGTCACTATGCTAGAATTGAATTTTCTGAGAAATATAATCAATATGTATTAAAAAAATCAGAAGAAGAGAAAAAAGACCAAAGTTATTTCTTATACACAATTCCAAAAGAAAAGTTAGATAAAATTATTTTTCCACTTCAAAATTTTACGTCAAAAGAAGAAATAAGAAAAATAGCACAAGAAAATTATTTAGAAGTTGCAGACAAAAAAGATAGTCAAGAAATATGTTTTATTCCAGACAATTGCTATCAAAACTTTTTAGAGAATAGAATTAATAAACAAGAAAAAGGAAATATTAAATTAAGAAATGGAGAAATCTTAGGAAAACATAAAGGATTAATTAATTATACAATAGGACAAAGGAAAGGAATTGGCATATCATATAAAGAACCACTATATGTAATTGAATTAAATCAAGAAAAAAATGAAGTAATCGTTGGAACTGAATTAGAATTGTATTCTAAAAAATTACTTGCAAATAGCATAAACTGGCAAGTAGAACCAGATAGAAAAAAGGATTTACAATGTTTTGCTAAAATAAGATATAGAGCAAGAGAAGCGGAAGCAACAGTGAAAGTGAAAAAAAATGAATTACAAATGAAAGATAAGTCAATAGATTGCCAAAATGAAATGTTAGAGATAGAATTTAGAGAACCACAAAGAGCAATTACAAAAGGCCAATCAGTAGTTTTTTACGATGAAGATGGCATTGTACTTGGCGGAGGAAAAATTTTGTAAAAAAACTTGTATATTTTGAGTTCTTGTGATATAAATATGATATAAAGCTAAAGAAAGGGCTGAGTTTAGTGGAAGATGAACCAATGGTAAATATTAAAGATATGAAAGATGCTAAAACAATATTGATTGTTGATGATGAGCAACCAATTGTAGACATATTGGTACATAATTTAGTTAAAGAAGGTTATAAAACAATAGAAGCAAATGATGGTATTACAGCAGTAAACATGGCTTTAGAACAAAGACCAGATTTGATTTTACTAGATATAATGCTTCCAAAAATGGATGGATTATCTGTATGTAAAAGAATTAAAAATTCATATAATGTACCTATATTAATGCTAACAGCCAAAGATGAAGAAATAGATAAAATTTTAGGTTTAGAATTAGGAGCAGATGATTATATAACAAAGCCTTTTAGTGTAAGAGAGCTTATGGCTAGAATTAAAGCAAACTTAAGAAAAGCAGACATAATTTCAGATAATCAAATGGTTGAGCCAACAACAAATAGTGAAAAGAAAAAAGAGAGTAAGATTATTGTTGGAGAGTTAGAACTAGATTTAGATAAATTTGAAGTAAAAGTTAGAGGAGAAATAATAGATTTAACATTAAGAGAATTTGAAGTATTAAAATTTTTAGCATCACAACCAGAACAAGTAATAACAAGAGAAACATTACTTGAAAAAGTTTGGGGATATGAATATTATGGTGATATTAGAACAGTTGATGTAACAGTAAGAAGAATTCGTGAGAAGATCGAGAAAGATACTTCAGCTCCAAAAATATTAATAACAAAAAGAGGTGTAGGATATTATATTGCAGATAGGGATTAGGGGACGGTCCTAAAAATCCCTAAAATCAGGGATTTAGGGACGGACCTCATTAAGTATAAAAAAGATAGAACTAAATTTTGTAACTATAACAAAATTAGTTCTATCTTTTTTAATGAGCATCTGTCAAAGTGCCTTTTAAAGTAACTTTTATAATCGTACCTTCAGGAACTTGTTCATTAGCCATATAATCTTGAGTAATAACAGTTCCACTACCTTCAATATTAATATTCAAATTATTATCCCCTAATACAGTTGTAGCTTGTGAAGCATTCATATTCTTCAAATCAGGAACGGTAACAGAAGTAGAAGTTGTACTTCCTTCACCATAAAGCACAATCAAAGAATTTTTAGGTAATTGACTACCAGGTTTTGGATTTTGGTCTCCAACTAAAATAGTATTTGCATCACCATCAACATATGTTTTAGTAGTAAATCCAGCATCTTTCAAAGTCTTTTCAGCTTCAGCAACAGTTTTATTTCTAACATCAGGAACAGTAATATAATTACTAGAATTACTATTACTATCAGCAGTAGTATCTGAAACAACGCCCATATATGGTAAAATTTCAGATAACATTTGAGAAACAACTGGGCCTGCAACTTGACCACCTTGATGACCATTTTCACCTTGTGGATCATACAAAGTAAGTAAAAGAACAATTTTAGTATCTTCAACTGGAGAAATAGCTACATATGAAGCAACATAACCTTCTTCAGCATTTGCCTCAGTTGGCTCAGAAGTACCAGTTTTTCCTCCTATTGAATAACCACTGACAGCAGCATGTCTACCAGTACCTTCTGTAACAACAGATTCCATCATAGATTTTACTTCTGCTGCAGTTTGACTAGAAATTACTTGTCTTACTTGAGTTACAGGTACTTCGGTAACTGCACCAGTATCAGTATTTGTAACAGATTTAACAATTCTAGGTTGCATTAATACACCATCATTAGCAACACAAGAAATTGCAGTAATCATTTGAAGAGGTGTAACATTTAATCTTTGTCCAAATGACATAGTTGCAAGTTCAACAGGTCCGACATTTTCTAACTTTTGGAATATACTACTTTGTTCGCCATAAAGCCCAGAATTTGTAGAATCAAATAATCCAAATGCTTCATAATATTTATATAGAGTTGAAGCGCCAATTCTTGCTCCAAGTTGCATAAATGCAGGATTGCATGAATTCATTAATGCTTGTCTTAAAGTTTGAGAACCATGAGGATTTGCTCTCCAACATCTAATTCTAATAGTTGAACCATTTACATCTTCAAATTCTTCATAACCTTTACAATAGAAATCTCCAGCAACATCTGTTGAAGTGATGTTTTCTTCTAAAGCAATTGCAGAAGTTATAACTTTAAAAGTAGAACCAGGTTCATAAGTTTCAGCAACAGATTTATTTGCCCACATTCTATATAAAGCTTCACTTTTTTCTTCAGAACTTAAACTGTCATAAGTTTGAGCTAATGTACTATTAGGAGTATAAGGTGAGTTTAAATCATAATCTGGATAAGATGCCATAGCTAAAATATCACCTGTTGAAGGATCCATTGCAATAACATTTCCACCTCTAGAACATTCATTTTCTTCAACAGCTTGTTTTAGATATTTTTCAACAATGGTTTGAATATTTAAATCAATTGTTAAAGTTAAATCACTACCATTTTCAGCTGCAATATATGTTTCTTCAGCATCAGGAATTTCTTGTTGGTCACTTCCTTGAGAACTAACAATTTTTCCAGGAGTACCAGTCAAAACAGAATCCCATTTAGACTCAATTCCACTTAAACCTTGATTATCGCTTCCACAAAAACCAATTACGTTAGATGCAACGGTACTATATGGATAATATCGTTTAGTATCTTCATCAATATTTATACCTACAGAAATATCATTTTCATCCATCCAAGCAGTTAATTCATCAACTTTATCTTGTTCTACTTTTCTTGCGATTGTTTCAACTTGAGAATCACTACTTACTTTTTCTAAAGTTTCGTTATAATCAAGTCCAAAAATTTCTGAAAGACCTTTTGCAACAGTTTCTCTATATTTTGCAGTCTCTTCATCACTATCCTTTTCAAATTTTGAGGGATTAATAGTGATGGTATCAACTTGAGCACTTATAGCTAAAGCTTTTCCAGTAGAATCGTAAATATTTCCACGTTTTGGACTTATAATTTGATTAATAGCTTGCTGTTTATATGCTTGTTCTTTTAAATAACTTCCTTGAACAAATTGTAAAAAGCCAATTCTACAAATTAAAAGAACAAAAATAATTATTGTAACTAAAAGAATTAATCTTAGCTTTTTTGTATATATAAAATTTTTTGATTCGAAATCTGAATTTATTTTTACTACATTTGAAGTTTTTTTAGCCCTTGTATTCTTATTTTTATCTGGACGTTTTTTATCAGTCATAATATCCACCTCTTTTGTTTTTGAAAGTAGCTATATTTTATACTAAAATGTAAAAAAAAGCAAGATGTTGCAAATAAAGGAAAATCATGATATCCTATAATTAGAGTTTAGAAAGGAAAAGTGAAAAATGAGTAATTTATGGAACGAAACAGAGTTTATAATGAAAAAATATCATATAAAAGCAAATAAAAATTTAGGACAAAACTTCTTGATAGATGAACAAGTTATAGAAAAAATAGTAAATGCAAGTGAAATAACAAAGGAAGATTGTGTAATAGAAATAGGGCCAGGACTAGGAACATTAACAAAAGAACTGTTAGAAAAAGCAGGAAAAGTCATATCAATAGAACTAGATAAAAAAATGATAACCATATTAAAAGATAGATTTGCTTTATATGACAATTTTGAATTAATAAATAACGATGTTCTAAAAGTAAATTTAAAAAATATAATATCAACTGAAAAAGAAAATGGATTAAAAAATATAAAAGTCGTAGCAAATCTTCCATACTATATTACTACACCAATAATAATGAAACTTTTAGAAGAAAAACTAGATTTAGAAAGTATAACAGTTATGGTTCAAAAAGAAGTTGCAGATAGATTAATCGCAATTCCTAGTGATAAAGAAACAGGAGCAATTACATATAGCGTATACTATTATGCCAAAGGAGAAGAAATATTAGAAGTACCAAAAACATCATTCATACCAGAGCCAGAAGTTACATCAAAAGTAATAAAACTAAACATCAGAAAAGAACCACCCGTTAAAGTGAATAGCCCAGAAGTAATGTTCAGGATAATTAAATGTGCTTTTATGCAAAGGAGAAAAACTTTGCTAAATGCACTGGTAAATACTAAGGTTTTTTTGAATAAAGATGAGGGAATAAAAATTTTGAAGAAAATAGGTCTTAGAGAAGATGTTAGAGCAGAAAAATTGAAAATAGAAGATTTTGCAAAAATAACAGATAGCATCTTAAAATAATACAAACAGTAAAAAATATATTTATAAATTTTTCACAAAAAATGTTGAATTTTTTAGAAAAATCTATTTAAAAAAGTTATATTACATGATATAATATTATAGAAATGTGTGAATAAAAATAAAACATATTAAAAGCATAAATTAAACTAAAGTACTAAAGAAAGGATAGGTTTAAAGTGAATCAAATTTTGGTAACTAAAAAATTGTATATAACACCAGAATTGAAAAGAAAAAAGAAAATCTATAAATTTGATTTCTTTTTATCTGTTTTTTTAGTGTGCATTTTAATTTCTTTTTGTATTTATGCCGAATATGCTAGAAACAGAGATGAAGAAGTATCACAGGAAATTTTAGCAAATATGAATCTTACACAAGATGATACAGTTGCAGATAGTAATGTTTTAATTGCAGTGTTAGATGATGCAGAACAAACAGAAGAGTTAAATTCAAATGCCGAAGCTGAAGAAATTAAGACTGCAAACAAAACAGTAGAGACAACACAAAGTGGTTATAGATATTCAACAATTGCTACTATAAATATACCAAAAATAAATATAGAATACCCAATATTAGATGGAGAAACTGATTCAGTTGAAGAAACAGAAGCATTACTAAAAATATCACCTACTAAGTTTTGGGGACCAGAACCTAATGAAGTTGGAAATTTCTGCATAGTAGGGCATAATTATAGGAACTCAAGATTCTTTAGCAAAGTACCAACACTTGAAAATGGAGATATCATTAAAATAACAGATTTAGCTGGGCAAACTATAAATTATAGAGTATATAATAAATATGAAGTAGATCCAACAGATGTTAGTTGTACAAGCCAATTAACAAATGGAAATAAAGAAATTACATTAATTACTTGTACAAATGATAGTAAGATGAGAGTTATAGTTAAGGCAAGGGAAGTTTAAAAATGAAAAAAGATATTGTAATGGCATCAGGAAATAGTGGAAAGATAAAAGAAGCACAAGAGATTTTTAAAGAATATAAAATAATTCCTATGAAAGAATTAGAAATTAATATAGATGTCGAAGAAGATAAAGAAACTTTTGTAGGAAATGCTATAAAAAAAGCAGAAACAATTGCAAAAGAATTGGATGATAAAATGTGCTTATCTGATGATTCCGGAATTGAAATTGAATATCTAAATGGATTTCCAGGAGTACATACTAAAAGATGGTTCAATGGAACAGATAGAGAAAGAAACTTAGCGATTTTAGATAAATTGCAAGGAGTACCTAAAGATAAAAGAAAAATAAAATTTATTACAGCAATAGCACTTTCAGATGGAAACGAAACGATTTCGGTAGAAGCAAGTATAGATGGATATGTAGCAGAAACCCTTAGAGGAGAAAGTGGTTTTGGGTTTGACGAAATTTTTGAATTAGAAGATGGAAGAACTTTAGCTGAATTGTCAAATGAAGAAAAAAATGAGATAAGTGCTAGAAGAAAAGCTTTAGAAAAATTAGCAGAAAAAGTAATTAAGAAATAATATTAGTAAAATAATTTTTTTGTTAAAAAATATGAGAATAGTTTTATAAGGAGGAAAAATAATGGAAGGAAATAATATTAATGGAAATATAGCTTTTTTAAGAGATACATTTTTGGATGCGGAAAAGGAATATTTAAAAGAATTAATGAAAAAACCTGAATATAAAGCATTAGTTGAAAATCTGAATAAATATGATTCAAAAGAATTATCGTTAGAAGCTGTAAAGAGAATAAGTAATATTGAAACAGGTAGAGTAAAAGAAGAAGATTTAGAAAGAGTTGAAACAGAAATTACATTATTATTAGCTTCAATTCAAGATTGTGTTAGAGAAAAAGTGAAGGAAAGAATGAAAGAATCTGAAGAAGAGTTAGAAAGATAATGTTAGAATTTTAATAAAATATAATAATTTTAAGTATTAGCGGGTGTAAATGCTAATGCTTATTTTTTGGAAAAAATTCTAATAATTAGATGTGAATTGGTTGACAGAAGAACAAAAGTTTGATAATATATAGCAAATAAATAGAGGTGAATTTAAAAATGAGCAACAAAGATTTATATATAAGAAGTAGTTCAGCAGAATTTCTAATATTTGAACAACAGAAAAAAGAACATGGAATTGAAGTTCGTTTTGAAGATGGAGATTTATGGCTAACTCAAAAAGCATTAGGAGAATTGTATAATACATCAAAACAAGATATAAGTTATCACATAAAAAATATTTATAATGATTTAGAATTAAATCAAAAATCAACTGTCAAAGAATTTTTGACAGTTCAAAATGAGGGGAATAGAGAGGTAAAAAGAAAAACTATATACTACAATCTAGATGCAGTAATCTCTGTTGGATATAGAGTAAATACAGATAGAGCAATTCAATTTAGAAGATGGGCAACAAATGTATTAAAAGAGTTTTCAAAAAAAGGATATATTATAGATAAAAAAAGAATGGAAAATGGAACATTTTTTGATGAAGATTATTTCGAATCATTACTTGCAGAAATTAGAGAAATAAGATTATCAGAAAGAAGATTTTATCAAAAAATAACAGATATATATGCAACCTCTATTGATTATGATAGTAAATCTCCTACAACAATCAAATTCTTCAAAAAAGTTCAAAATAAGATGCACTATGCAGTAACTCATCAAACAGCAGCGGAGATAATTTATAATAGAGCAGAGCATAAAAAAGAACATATGAATTTAACTAATTGGAAAAATTCTCCGAACGGTAAAATATTAGAAACAGATGTGGTTATTGCTAAAAATTACTTAAAGAAAGAAGAACTAGAACAATTAGAGCTTATTGTTTCAGCTTTCTTGGATTTAGCAGAAGCAAGAGCAAAAAGAAATATTCCAATGACTATGGAAGACTGGGCAAACAGAATAGACAAATATTTATTATCAGATGATAGAGATGTATTAAGAGATGCAGGTAAAATATCTCACGAAATAGCAAAAGAAAAAGCTTTAACAGAATTTGAAAAATACAGAGTTATACAAGATAAATTATACAAATCTGACTTTGATAAATTAATAGAAAGTAGTAAAAATTAGCAAGATAAAGTAACAAAAAAATAATCCTTTCATACAATATAAAAAGATTTAAATATGGGAGGATTATTATTTATGGCAAAGATATTAGTATTTAACAATGACAGTGATAGAATGGAAACATATTACAGAAATGAAGCAGACCCAATGCCATACAACACAAATGGAACATTAAGAGTAAGAGAATTCAGAGGCTCAAGCAAAAGCAATATTCTATGGACAACAAAAAGAACAATGCAAACCTGGAATAGCCAAAGATACCTATATGGAGGACCAATACCAGTAGGATTTGCATTCAAAAGACCATATGAAGGACGGACATCGGAAATCAGAGTCATGATTTGATACACACAGTTGAACATATAAAAATTGGTAATAGAAGATAAATATAATTTGTGTTTTTAGAGATAAGATATAATTAATAAAGTGCTAGAAATAGTGCTTTTATTTTTTTATAATTTTTACGTATAAATGCTTGAAAAATAAACAAATGTTTGATATAATATTACAAATAAAAATTAACAAATTGGAGATGATAATAATGAGCAATTTTCAAGCAGAAGAATACAAAAGTTTTGAAGAAATAAAAAGAACTAAAGAAGATGGAACAGAATATTGGAGTGCAAGAGAGTTAAGTGAAGTTTTGGAATACAAGCAATGGAGAAATTTTGCAAAAGTAATAGATAGAGCAAAATTAGCTTGCCAGAATAGTGGAAGAATAATTGATGACGATTTTGCTGAAATCAGCAAAATCGTTGAAGCAGGAGCAACAAAGAAAAAAGTACTCGATTATGAACTATCAAGGTATGCTTGTTATTGTGCGCCATGAGTGTATGTTTAAGTAGTATAATTTGATTGAACATACA
>CAMLUO010000042.1 GCA_946487895.1 uncultured Clostridium sp. | reverse complement strand
CCCCCACTACGGACTTTCACCGATTAGCTAAACGACATGCCTGTCGCACTAAAAATGCAAGAAACCTAATTATATTAAGCTTCTTGCATTTTAAATTTTCTATTTTTTCACAATTTCTAACATAGCTTCTTTTAACTCTGCTAATTTTTCTTCCGCTTCTTTTTCTGTATTTCCCTTAATTCCCATATATAATTTAATTTTAGGCTCAGTTCCAGAAGGTCTAATACAACACCAACTATTATCTTCTAATTCATAATACAAAACATTTGATTTTGGCAATCCTGTTTTTGATATTTCTCCTGTTTTCATATCTTTAACAAGATCTTTTTCAACATCTTTAAATACCAAAACCTTATATTTTCCAATACTCTCTATATCAGTTTCTCTCATTTTAGTCATCATATCTTTTATTTCTTGAGCACCTTGTACACCTTCTCTAACAATTGAAACTTGTGCTTCTTTGTAATAACCATATTTTTCATAAATATCAATCATTGCATCCCATAAAGTCTTACCTTTTGAAGCATAATAACATGCTGCTTCACATAAAGCCATTACTGCTGCAATTCCATCTTTATCTCTTGCATAATCTCCAATTAAACATCCATAACTTTCTTCAAATCCAAATACATATTTTTTATCTTGATTTTCTTCTGCTTTTCTCATTACTGCACCAATATTTTTAAATCCAGTTAAAACTTCTATACATTCTAAACCATAATATTTCGCTATTGCTTTTGCAAGCTCGGAAGACACTATTGTTGTTATAAACATTCCATTAGATGGCAATATTCCTTTCTCTTTCATCTGTGAAATTCTATACTCTGCAATTAATAATGCTGACATGTTTCCTGTATAATTCATATATTCACCTGTTTTGGAATCTTTTGTGTAAATTCCTAATCTATCAGCATCTGGGTCAGTTGCTAATACCACATCAGCATCCACTTTTTTTGCCAATTCTAAAGCTATTTTAAATGCTTTTGGGTCTTCTGGATTAGGATAATCAACTGTTGGAAAATTACCATCTGGATCCTTTTGTTCAGGTACAACATACACATTTTCCATTCCTAATTCTTTTAACAATTTTTCAGCTATAGTATTTCCTGTCCCATGTAATGGAGTATATATGACTTTCAACTTTTTACCTTGTTCTTTCATAATTTCAGGATTTAGTATATGTTCTTTTAATATTTTTATATATTTTTCATCCATTTCAGTTCCAACAATATTTAATAGTCCCTTACTTATAGCATCTTCTTTATTAATTGATTTTATCTCTTTAAAATCCTTTACATTTCTTACTTTATTAATAATCTCTGTATCTCTTGGACTAACTATTTGTGAACCATCCTCCCAATATACTTTGTATCCATTATATTTAGGTGGATTATGACTTGCTGTAATCATTACCCCTGCTGTACATTTTAATTCTCTAACTGCAAAAGATAACTCAGGTACTGGTCTTAAGTTTTCAAACAAATATGCTCTTATTCCATTTGCACAAAAAATTAATGCTGTTTGTAATGCAAATTCCTTTGACATTATTCTAGAATCATAACTAATAGCAACTCCTTTATCTTGAGTTCCTTGCTCTAAAATATAATTTGCCAATCCTTGCGTTGCCTTTCCTACTGTATATTTATTCATTCTATTTGTTCCAGCACCAATTATTCCTCTTAATCCTGCTGTTCCAAATTCAAGTTCTTTATAAAACCTATCTTCTATTTCTGTCTCATTTTCCTTTATTTCCAACAATTCTTTTTTTGTTTCTTCATCAAATTCTGGACTTTCACACCATCTTTTATATTCATCTAAATAATTCATATTTCCTCCATTAATTAATCCAAATTGTAAAATGCCTTATATAATTTTCTTGCAGTTCTAGGGCAATCTACACCAGCAGAATCAGCATTCTTAACAGGTGCAAATTCTTCTTCTCTCTTAACTCTTAAAACTGCCATATCGTCAACACTTCCAAAAGCATCAAATAAAAATGCTTCAAATTTATATGCATTTGGAGAGTCTGGAACAACTATGTTTCCATCTTTGTCCATATATGTAGCTTTTTTATATGCAACATGATATGGTAAAGGATTTGCTCCCATTCTTTCTATTGCACTTACACTAAATAAATTACAAAGAATATGAGATTCTCCATATAACAATTCACCATTTTCATCTGTTGCTTCTGCCATTTCTTCAGTTATTTCTGAATATTCTATAACATTTGGCTTACCATTTCTCTTACAAAATACTCCAACTTTTTCATGTGGATTTGCTTTTACAACTGATTTACATGCAACAGTTACTCCTTTATCTATTGCAATTCCCATTAAAACAGGGTCAACCATTTTCACAAGGCAATTATCAACTCCACCGATAAATACCCATTCTACACCCATTTGTTTCATTTTCTCAGTCATACCATTTTTAACTAAAGATTCATAAATTCCACCATGTCCATCTGCTGCTTCTTTTATTAATCCATCTTCTCCTATTAATATCTTTCCTTCTGTATCAACCATTGGAAGTTCTCCTTGTATAAAGAAGAAAATATTTTTATCTCTTTGATATCCAAAAAATTTATGTTTTTCAAAAAATTCAACTGTTGCTTTATTATTTTCTCTACTTGTCATAATAAACCAAGGGATAGTAACGTCATACTTTTTCCATTCTTCTTTTAAATTATCTGCCAATAATTCAAATAATGATTTATGAGAATCTAATCCTATATCAAAAGTCCCTTTAGGTCCATTATGTCCTAATCTTGTACCTTGTCCACCAGCCATTGTTACTGCTGCAAGCTTTCCTTCTTTTATAGCTTTTCTACCAATACTCTCATAATATTTATATTTATCATTCAACTTATATTTATCTAAATAATCAATTGGTGTAATTTCATCTTGTTGCTTTTTAGGTTCTTTACTTGTATTTTTATATAAACTATTTACTAACTCAAAATTAATTTTCTCAATTTGTTCTAGTAATTTCTGTTGATGTCTTTCATCTAATTTATCATAGTGATTTAATAAATGTTCTTGTCCATATTTCTTTAAAATAGCTCTTGCTTCTTCTACTTTTTTATCCATTTTTATCGTTCCTTTCAAAGTAAAAATGTCTCTGTTTAATATTTATACACTATTTTAAAAAAATTATCAAGATTTTTACAAAAATTTCACCTAATCTATTTTCATCTCTCCTGCTGTTCTTAAAATTTTATCATAACTATTAATGATATCATTTGCTCTATCTGTCACTTCTTCTATATCATAACAATCTATAATTTTTAAATTTTCCGTCTTTGAAATCCATTTTTCTAAATTTTGATTCGCATTTTTTATGTAGTTTTCTTTCCCCTTTATAAATATAACCATATTTTGATTATTCTCAATATTACTTTTTATTTTTTTGAATTTTTTTAAATCATTATTTTCCCAATCTAAATTTAAGATAGATTCTTTTTTATCATCTTTAAAATTCATTTTTGATAGTAAAGTTTTCATTGTGTCATTCAAATTATTCTCAGTCAAAATTACTACCTCCTTGTTTTCTTCTAAACTTTTACACATATATGGTAGTGCTATCATTTCAAAATGATAATCACTTGCGTAAAATGAACAAATCTTTTCTTTTGTTTCTAACTTGTTACTCATAAAAAAACATCATCCTTTCAATCTTTTGTGAAAAATTCATACTGCAGATTGAAAATTTTATTCCCCCTTTTTGCAAAAACAAAACTTATAAAATGTACTTTGTCATAACGTAAAATGACCCAAAACATACGGAAATTTAAATTTTCTTATTTCTTCTTCCTGGTAAATTTTACCATTTCTTTACAAATATGTCAAGAATATTTCAAATAAATTTCATCGACTTTTTTCGCAATATGTATAAAAAATCCTAAATTGTCAATAATGAATTATATAGAAGATTTTTCAAAAAAAGTTTTTAGGAGGTAACTTATGAAAAAGATATTAAATTTTATTAAAAATCCCAAGGTAAAAATGGTAACAATTTTAAGTTTTCTATTATTTGCCTATACATCAATCTGTGCAATTTCATATGCACAAAACGTATCAGGCGATATTGCAGATAGCGTTTTTCGTTTACATGTAATTGCAAATAGTGACAGTGAAGAAGACCAAAATTTAAAATATATAGTAAGAGATAATTTACTTTCTTATATGAAAGAAATTTGCTCTGATTGTACAAATAAAGAAGAAGCAATTAAAATAGTTCAAGAACATTCAAAAGATTTTGAACAAATTGCTAAAAATACAATTAATGAGCAAGGTTATTCTTATGATGTTAAAATAAATATTGGAAATTTTGAATTTCCCACAAAAACTTACGGAGATATATCAATACCTGCAGGATATTATGATGCACTACGTGTTGAAATAGGTGAAGCAAAAGGTCAAAACTGGTGGTGTGTAATGTTCCCTCCTTTATGTTTTGTTGATGTTACTTCTGGAGTAGTTCCAGATGAATCTAAAGAAGTTATGGAAGAAAATTTAGATGAAGAAGAATATGCTCTTATATCAGATGACTCTAATGATGAACTTCAATTCAAATTTAAATTAATAGAATTTTTCCAACAATATGGTTTATTAACTGCAAAAAAATAGTTGCAATAAATTAAAGTTTATGTTATATTTTATAGGTAGTAGAGTGTTATGCAAAAATACACTCTATTTTTAACCTTAAAACATTTATATTTTATTTGTAAATATATTCTTAGAACACGTTTTTATACGTTTTCACATTAAAGAAATACAATTTATTGGGGGTAATTTAATTGGAAAAATTAGTAGTAAAGGGTCCTACTCCTTTAAAGGGTGAAGTAACAATAAGCGGAGCAAAAAATGCAGCAGTTGCAATTTTACCTGCCACTTTATTAATTGACGGAGTTTGTACAATTGAAAATTTACCAAATATTAGTGATATAAAAATTTCATGTGAGATATTAGAACAATTAGGAGCAAAAATAACTTGGAACAATGAACATAGCATAACTATTGACACATCAAATATTACAACTACAAAAGCTCCTTTAGATTTAACAAGCAAATTTAGAGCTTCTTATTATATCATTGGAGCTATGCTTGGTAGAAAAGGAGAAATAGAAGTTGGTATGCCTGGTGGTTGTAAACTAGGAGCAAGACCAATTGACCAACACATAAAAGGTTTTGAAATGCTAGGTGCTACAGTTAATTTAGAAAAAGGAACAATTTATGCCAAAGCAAAAAAATTAAAAGCTGCTCCAATTTACATGGACATTGTATCTGTTGGAGCTACAATTAATGTAATGCTTGCAAGTGTATTAGCAAAAGGAACAACTACAATTGATAACGCCGCAAAAGAACCTCACATAGTAGATGTTGCAAACTTCCTAAATACAATGGGAGCTGACATTAGAGGTGCTGGTACAGATGTAATCAAAATTAATGGCGTAGAAAAGTTACATGGTGGATGTACATACAGTGTTGTTCCAGATCAAATAGAAGCTGGTACTTTCATGCTTGCAGCAGTTGCAACCAGAGGTGATTTAACTTTAAAAAATTGTATCACAAAACACTTAGAATCAATTACAGCAAAGATTATTGAAGTTGGTGGAAATGTTGAAGATAATGGCGATAGTATTCGTGTTTGGTGCAATAAAAGACCAAATAATGCTAATATTAAAACATTACCTTATCCAGGATTTCCTACAGACTTACAACCTCAAATGGGCGTTGTACTAGCACTTGCAAATGGGACAAGTGTAATAAATGAAAGTATTTGGGAATCTAGATTCCAATATACAGAAGAATTAAATAAAATGGGTGCAAAAATTACTGCTCAAGGAAAAACAGCATTTTTTGAAGGTGTAAAGAAATTATATGGTGCACCTGTTTACTCTAGTGATTTAAGAGCTGGAGCAGCATTAGTAATTGCTGGAACAGCTGCAGAAGGTACAACTGAAATATATAATCTTGAACATATTGATAGAGGATATGAGAATATAGAAGAGAAATTTAGAAAAATTGGTGCAAAAATTGAAAGAGTAAATGAATAAGTAACAAAAGAAAGGTATAAAGAAAATGTTTAATTTTTGTAGTTTATATAGCGGAAGTAGCGGAAATAGTTTATTTGTAGAAACTCAAAATACAAAATTACTAATTGATGCAGGTGTTAGTAGCAAAAAAATTGAAACTGCTTTAAATGACATTAACATTGACCCATCTACACTTGATGGAATTTTAGTAACACATGAACATATAGACCATGTACAAGGCCTTGGAACACTATCTAAAAAATTTGACTTGCCTGTTTTCGTAAATCAAGAAACTTTAGATGCAATACCAAAACAAAAAGATAAAATTTCAGAAAAAAATATTAAAACTTTTAAAATATCAGACAAATTTGAAATTGGAGATTTAGAAATCAAGCCTTTTTCAATCCCACATGATGCCGCAAACCCATGTGGTTTTAATATTTGGAAAGATAATAAAAAAATAAGTATTGCAACAGATATTGGACATATGACAAATCCTATTTTAAAAAGTTTAGAGGAAAGCCTATTTATAATGTTAGAAGCAAATTATGACCCAGAGGTATTACGTTGCTCTCCTTATCCTTTTACATTAAAATCAAGGATTGCAGGTCCAACAGGTCATTTACCAAATGAAATGGCTGGAAAAACAATTTCACATTTATTAAAATCTGGCCTAAAGAATGCTATGTTAGGTCACTTAAGCAAACAGAGTAATTTTCCAGAACTTGCTTATAAAACTGTTGTAGATGAATTGATTTCTAACAATTATAATGAAGATTGCATTTCTCTTAGTGTTGCAAGTAGAGATAATCATAGTAAAATTATTACAATTTAACATTATGATTTTTCTCTATCTTCATTTACATTTATGTATAGATTTAAATCCTCTTCTGTTGGTAATGCTTCTACAATTTCTTTAGGTAATATTTCAAAAGATGATACACCTATTGGGTTCTCAACGCTATTTAATGAATATTCAACTGTTAATTTATTTTTTTCTTTGCATAGTATTAAACCAATTGTTTCATTGTCTTTGTCCGTTTTTATTATGTTATTTACAGCATTTATATAGAAGTTCATTTTCCCTGCATATTCTGGTTTAAATTCCCCTATTTTCAATTCAATTACTACATAACACCTTAATTTCAAATGATAAAATAACATATCTATAAAGTAGTCAGTATTATCTACTGTTATTTTATATTGATTTCCAACAAAACTAAACCCCTTCCCCAGTTCAATCAAAGTATCTTTAATTCTTTCGACTAAAGCACTTTCAAGTTCTGTTTCTACATATTTTTCTTTTAGTAATGGCAAATTAAAAATATATGGATCTTTTTGCATACTATTTGCCAAATCACTTAACGGAGAAACTAATTTTTTCTTAAAATTATTATCCTTAACCTGTATTCCCTGTCTTACATATAAATTTGTATCAATTTGAATTTTCAAAACATCTACAGACCATCCATTTTCTACGCTCTTTTCCATATACCATAATCTTTCATCACTATCTTTTATTTTATCTAAAATAAGCATATTATGTGACCATGGAATTTGTGCAGACGCTATCTGCACTTTTTCATCTGCACTTAATTCCTTATAAAATTTTTTCATATTTTTTATATTTCTTACCGAAAAACCTTTTATTTTTGGAAATTCAATTTTCATTGCCATACTTAATTTTTCTATAAATTTATTTCCCCAAGAAGATTTTTCATATACTAATTTTCCTACATAATAATATAAATCTATTAATCTTTTATTTGCATCACTCATTATTAACGTTTGAGTCTTATAAATTTCGCTTTTTATATTTTCCACAATTTGTTTAAAATCTTTTTCTAACATTTTAAGTTCCATATATTCACTCTTTTCTTTATTAAATTTATTTGAAAAAACTATTCAATTCTGATATACTAATTAAAGATTTATTTATTTAAATATTTTTTTATTTTATAGGAGATTATAATGTTAAATATTCAAATAATTTGTATTGGAAAAATTAAAGAAGATTATTTAAGAAGTGCAGTAAACGAATATAGTAAGAGACTTTCAAGATTTTGCAAACTTGAAATTTTAGAACTTCCAGATGAGAAAATACCAGATAAATTAAATACTAGTTTAGCTAATGAAATAAAACAAAATGAATGTTCTAATATAATTAAACATTTAAAAAAATCTTCTTATAATATCGCTCTTGACTTAAGTGGCAAGCAATTAACCTCTGAACAATTTTCAGAAAAAATAGAAAACCTTTCTATGACAAATAGTAATATCACATTTATCATTGGTGGTTCACTTGGATTAACAAATGAGCTTTTAAATTATTGCCAAGAAAAATTATGCTTTTCTAAGATGACATTTCCCCATCAACTAATAAGAGTTTTCTTATTAGAGCAAATTTTTAGAGGCTTTAAAATTGCTAACAATGAAACATACCACAGATAAAATTTTATATTTGTTTTGTAGAGAAAAATAAATATATACAAATTCGTAGGGGCTAAACTTATACCTTATGTTTATATTTAAATTTGGGGGATTTTCTCTACAAAATAAAAAACTATTTTTAATCTCATTTTTTCAACTTTTAATATTTTCTAATTCTTTCAATAATTTTTTTGATAAAATACGAATTATAATTTTCCTGATTGCAAAAAATAAGAATATAAATAACAAAACTTTATTAATCATAACTTGTCCTTTTGAATTGAATTTTGATAATTATATATTAAATGGAAATATTTGTCAATAGTTTACACAAAAAATTGGCAAACTATTATACTCACAATAATACCAACAATATCTGCTGTTAATGCCGCAAGTAAAATATATCTTGTTTTTTTAATCTTAACACAACTTGTATAAACTGCAATAGTATATAAAGTAGTTTCTGTTGAGCCCATAATAACAGAAGCCATCATTCCTAGCGGTGTATCTGTCCCATAATTTCTCATAATATCTGTTGCAATAGCGATTGAACTGCTACCAGATATTGGTCTCAATATTGCAAGAGGCATAAGCTCGGTAGGAAATTTTACTATTGATAACAAAGGATTTACAATATTTATTATAAGATCTAAAATTCCAGAACTTCTTAAAGCTCCAATAGCAACAAACAAACCAATTAAAGTAGGCAAAATATTAATAATAATTCCTAATCCTTCTTTTGCGCCATCTAAAAAATCATCAAAAACATTTTTCTTTTCTTTTAAGCCATATATTACAATTATTAAAATGATCAATGGCATAGCCAAATTAGAAATAAAATTTACTAACTTCATCACTAGCACATCCCTTTCTTAATGCTTTTCATTTTGAGTTACTTTAATCAATATTTTAACTGCAATGATTCCACAAATTGCTGCACAAATAGTAGCAATCCAAACTGGAAAAACAATTGCTGTTGGATTTTCAGAACCTAATGAATTTCTAATTGCTATGACCGTAGTTGGAATAATTTGGATAGAAGCTGTATTTATAACAATAAACATTGCCATGGAATCTGTTAATCTATCTTTTTGAGGATTTTCTTCTTGCATTGATTTCATTGCTTTTAATCCTAGCGGAGTCGCTGCATTCCCCAATCCTAAAATATTCGCAATCATATTCATAGAAATTTCTTTTTGAATTTTAGGCTTTCTTCTTAATTCAGGAAATAAATATCTTATAATAGGCTTTAAAAATCCAGTCAATTTGTCTATTACAGATGTTTTACTTGCAACTTGCATAATTCCATTCCATAAGCAGATAGTTCCTAATAGATTTATTGAAAGATTTATTGCATCTTCGGTGCTTTTAAATATTTCTGAATTTAATAAATTTATATCACCAAAAAAAATTGCATAAGAAAATGATAATATTATAAAAATTGGCCACACTATATTTAACATGGTTATCACCTAAATAATTTTATGCAAAACTAGACTTTTTATTACAATATAATTGACCTGGCGCATTATTTATGATATATTAATACTGCATAGGATTGTAAACTATAACTTTTAAGGAGGATACGTTTATGAAGTCAACTGGAATTATAAGAAGAGTAGATGAACTAGGACGTGTTGTTATACCTATAGAGATAAGAAATCAATTTAATATAGTTGAAAAAGACCCTATCGAAATATATGTTGAGGGATCATCTATCATCTTAAAAAAGTTTGAACCAAACTGCATTTTCTGTGGTAATACAAAGAATTTATTAAACTTTCATGATAAATTAATTTGTAAAAATTGTTCTAAAAAAATCGGACAATTAGAAGAAAATCAAGAAAATGAAGTAAAAGAATAAGGGCCACTAGCCCTTTTCTAATATAAAGGAAAATTTAAATAAATTTTTGATATATCTCATTTTTGCTAACATTTCTATCTTTAGCAATTTTTTTAATTATTTCTTTTTTTTCTAACCCCTGACTTTCATACATTTTATAATGCTCTTCTAAACTAATATTGGTAAAATCTTCATTATCTTTTTTAATACACTCATTTTTTTCAATCATAATTACAATTTCACCTTTTATATTTTCAGCAATATTTATAATATCGTCTATTTTTCCTCTTACAAATTCTTCGTGAATCTTAGTTATTTCTCTTGCTAAAACTATTTTCCTATCTCCAACAATTTCCTTTAAATCTTGTAAAGTTGTTTTTAATTTATGTGGTGCTTCATAAATAATAATTGTATTTTTAGCGTTTTGTATATCTTTCAATTTTTCTTTTCTAGATTTTTTATTTAATGGCAAAAATCCTAAAAAAGTAAATTCATTTGTATCTAATCCTGAACAAATCAATGCATTAACCATTGCACATGCTCCCGGTATAGGTATAATTTCAATATTTTTTTCTATACATTCTTTTATAATTTCATGTCCTGGATCACAAATACCTGGTGTTCCTGCATCAGAAACTAATGCAATATTTTGTCCAGCTTCTAATTTTTCAATTAATACTTTTGATTTTACATCTTCATTATGCCTATGATAACTTATCAAAGGCTTTGAAATTTCTAAATGATTTAATAATTTTAAAGTATGTCTTGTATCTTCAGCCGCTATTAAATCAACATTTTTTAATACTTCAATTGCCCTTAATGTAATGTCTCCTAAATTACCAATAGGTGTTGCTACTATATATAATTTTCCCATTCTCTACCCTCCTAATTATTATAGATTTTTTTAATTTCTTCACTATAATTATTTTTTTCATCATAAATATATAAATTATTTTCAATTTTCAAAAATGGTTTTGCATTTCTAATTCCTTTAATTAAAACTAATTTTGGTGGTTTATTATAATTAGAATATACCATTCGCATTAATTTTGGTTCTATTTTATATTTTCTCATCAAATCAAAAATATCTACTAATCTCTCTGGTCTATGTACCATATAGAATTCACCTTTGTCTTTTAACAAATTACTTGATACTTTGATAAAATCTTCTAAATCAGCTGTAATTTCATGTCTTGATACTAGTTTTTCTTCTCTTTCATTTATAACACCTTCCCCTTTTTTCTTATAAGGTGGATTTGTTATAATAACATCAAACTTATTTTCTAAACCTTTTTCATTAAAAAAAGTATTATTTAAATTTAAAATATTATTACATATAATTTCAATTTTATCTTGTAAGTTATTTAATTCCACACTTCTTTTTGCCATTTCAGCAACATTTTCTTGTATTTCAATACCTATTGCTTTTTTCATATTTACTTTTCCAGATAATAAAATTGGCATAATTCCTGTACCTGTTCCTAAATCTAATACTATTGAATTTTCTTTCATGTTCTTTGCAAAATTCACTAATAATACACTATCTATTCCAAAACAAAACCAATTTTTATTTTGTATTATTTTTAAATTATTACAACCCAAGTCGTCAATTCTTTCATTTTCGTTCAAATTCATTTTTTATTTCTTCTCCTATCTCATTTTTAGCATGTTTTCTTTCTATTTCTATTTTTTACTATTTTATTTAATTTTTTCTATTTTTTTGAATTTTATAAATATTTTAATTTTATTTTTTAATTATTTTATATATTTTATTTT
>CAMLUO010000041.1 GCA_946487895.1 uncultured Clostridium sp. | reverse complement strand
TGCTATTCAACGTGTTGGAGAGTTTTACCCTTTCAAAAGTGTTTAAGTTGAGAATATATAAAATATTTTCTAATTTTATGACAAAAATATCAATAGACCTACAATGTAAAAACATCATCTCGAATGTCAAAAAATGTCGAAAACATGCATATTACACTGTATATGGATACATAAAATATCTTTTACAATATTAGTATGTGTAGGAAATTATAATTTTATTCAAAAAAGTAGACGTAGAATTCATATCAAAAATAACAGGATTAAAAAAACTTAACTATACCAATAATTATCAACAAAATCCCAGATATAATAGACCAAATAGATTGGGGAAATTTGCTAAAACGATTAAGAGTAGAGCCAAGCAAATTTCCCAAGCTAATAAAAAGCAATTGAAAAGCACTAACAACTAAAGGAAATAGAATTGAGTGAATTCCTAAAATTCCACTACTTATGCCAATTGCAAAACTATCAAGAGAAAGAGCTACACCTAAAAATAAAGCCTCTTTTCCATCAATTAAATTTGATTTATCCAAATCAGAAGTAATAGGATTTTTTATAATTTGTATTGTAATTCCTAAAAATTTAATAAAAAAACGATAAATTTTTGGTTCTGAAAATACTTCATCACACACTGGATTTTTAGTATCTTTTTTAAAACTCTGAAAACAAACAAATCCACCAAGAAAAATTAGTAAACAACAACCTATGTAATTTGCAATATTATCAGGCAATAAATCTTTTAAAAAGTCACCAAAATATACGGCAAAAAATGATACGATAAATGAAATGACAAATAAAATTAGTTTTGCTGAATTTGAAATTTTTGTATTCCTTATACCATAAGTAATCCCAATTCCAAAAGAGTCTATACTACTCGAGATAGCTAAAAATAACATGATGTTTCCTCCTTTATATATAATATGAGTTACATAATTTTTTGATATTTTTTAAAATAAGTTGTATTATAAAAATGTAAAACAAATTTGAATGATATTAATAAAAATGTTTCACATGATGATGCATAAAAAAATATTTCTCACATATATTGAAATAAACCAATACAAAGGAGAGAAAATTATGTGGGAAACATTAAGAAAAGAAGAAGTGTTACAAAAGCTAAAAACGGACAAGAGAGGTGGACTAGCCAAACAAGAGATAGAAAATAGGCAGAAGGAATATGGAAAAAACAAACTAAAAGAAAAACCAAAAGAAACAATTTTTATGAGATTTATCAAACAATTTAATGATTTCATGATAATTATACTAATAATTGCATCAATAATATCTGCAGGTGTGTCATATATACAAGGAGAAAATGACTATATTGATTCAATAATAATAATTGCAATAGTAGTATTAAATGCAATTATGGGAGTAATACAAGAAACAAAAGCTGAAAAATCAATAGAAGCGTTGCAAAAAATGACACCAAGAAAATCAAAAGTAATAAGGGAAGGAAAAACAGAAGAAATAAATGCAGAAGATTTAGTGCCAGGGGATATTGTAATATTAGAGGCAGGAAGCTATGTTCCAGCAGATAGCAGAATAATAGAAGCTCACAATCTAAAAATAGAAGAATCAAGTTTAACAGGAGAAACTGAAGCAGTAACAAAAGATGCAGAAATGATTTGTAAGAAAGATGTTTCACTAGGTGATAGATTAAATATGGCATATATGTCTACAATAATCGTAAATGGGCATGGGACAGCGATAGTAACAGACATTGGAATGAACACAAAAGTTGGACAAATTGCTAATATGATAATTGAAAATGAAGCTCCAGAAACACCAATTCAAAAGAAATTAGGACAAGTAGGAAAAACTTTAGGCATAGTATGTTTGATAATTTGTTTTGCGATTTTCCTAATAGGACTTATCAAAAATATTGAACCAATGGAAATGTTTATGACTGCAGTAGGCTTAGCAGTTGCAGCAATTCCAGAAGGTTTACCTGCAATAGTAACAATAGTTTTATCAATTGGTGTAACTAAAATGGCAAAAAAGAATAGTATTATTCGTAAATTGCCAGCAGTAGAGACTTTAGGTAGTAGTAATGTTATATGTTCTGATAAAACTGGAACTTTGACACAAAATAAGATGAAAGTTGTAGAGATAAATAGCAAGAATCAGGATTTTGCAGTAGAACTAAGTTGTATGTGTACAGATTGTGATGTGAATATAGAAGATGGAAAAACAAATGTGCAAGGAGAACCGACAGAAGCAGCTTTAGTAAATTATGCATTAGAAATTGGAAAAAATAAAAATATGTTATATCAAGAAATGCCAAGAATAAATGAAATACCATTTGATTCAAATAGAAAAATGATGACAACAATTCATAAAGTAGGAAACAAATATCGAATTATCACAAAAGGGGCACCAGATGTATTGTTAGAAAGATGTAGTAAAGAAATTGGAAACAATATGTTTTCAAAAATAAGGATACAAAATGAGAATTTAGAAATGGCTAAAAGGGCTTTAAGAGTAATAGCAATTGCATATAAAGATATAGATGTATTGCCAAATAGAATTGATACTTCAACAATTGAAAATGATTTAACTTTTGTGGGACTTTTAGGAATGATTGATCCTCCAAGAGAAGGGGTAAAAGAGGCAGTAAAAACTTGTAAAAAAGCTGGAATAAAAACGGTAATGATAACAGGTGACCATATTGCAACAGCAACAGCTATTGCAAAAGAGCTAAATATTCTAGGAAAATATGATAAAGCAATGACAGGACAAGAATTAGAAAAGATGTCACAAAAGCAGTTAGAAGAAAATATTAAAGAATATTCAGTATTTGCAAGAGTAACTCCAGAGCATAAAGTTAGAATTGTTAAGGCATGGCAAAAAAGAGGAGCAGTTGTTGCAATGACAGGTGACGGAGTAAACGACAGTCCTGCTTTGAAAAATGCGGATATTGGAATAGCTATGGGAAAGAACGGAACAGATGTAGCTAAAAATGCAGCTGATATGATTTTAGCTGATGATAATTTTGTGACCATTGTAGAAGCGGTAAAACAGGGAAGAAATATTTATGCAAATATTAAAAAAGCTATACATTTCTTAATTGCAACAAATATCGGAGAAATTGTAACAATTTTTGTAGGATTACTACTAGGATTAAAATCTCCATTACTTGCAATACAGTTATTATGGGTTAATTTAGTTACAGATTCATTGCCAGCGATAGCCTTAGGACTAGAGCCAGCGGAAAAAGACATCATGAATAAACAACCAGTAAACAGTAGAAAAAGTATTTTTGCAGATGGATTATGGAATAAGATTGTGGTAGAAGGTATTATGATAGGAATGTTAACACTTCTTGCATTTAGTATAGGAAATAAATATTTTGGATTAGAAGTGGGAAGAACAATGGCTTTTATTTCAATTGGAATACTTGAACTTGTCCACAGTTTTAACGTAAAAAGTGAAAAGTCAATATTTAAAACGGGATTATTTGAGAATAAGTTTTTGGTTGGAAGTTTTATTTTAGGTATCTTTGTTCAAGTAATTGTAGTTTTGATACCACAATTAGCAGAAATATTTAAGTTAGTTCCATTAACTGGATTACAATGGGGGATTACTTTATTGATTTCTATTTTGCCAGTGCCTATTATGGAAGTACAGAAGTTTTTTGATAGAAGAGTTAAAAAAGAAAGTATTGTAATGAAAGAAGATGTATCTATTAATAATGTGTAATTATTAGCAAACAAAAATAAAGCAAATGCACATTATAGCATAAATTGAGAATTTGTCAATAAAACACTTGATTTTTACATAAAAATCTGATAAAATATCTATGCTTTTAAGAAGTATAGATATTTTTTAGAAGCAATAACTCTACTTACCATGCAAAACGCACAGGTAGGTTATAATCCATAGGGAGGTGAAAATAATGAACAAATACGAAAGTGTTATCATTGTTAATCCTAATGTTGATGAAGCAGGTTTAAAAGCTTTAGAAGAAAAATTTACAGGATTAATAAATGAAAATGGAAAAGTAGAATCTGTTGAAAACATGGGTAAAAAAAGATTAGCTTATGAAATCAAAAAATTCAAAGAAGGTACATATATGTTATTCAACTTTGAAGCAAAACCAGATTCTATAACAGAACTAGAAAGAGTATACAGAATTACTGATGACGTAATCAAATTCATCGTAGTAAAAAAATAATTTAAGTATATTCGAAACAAAAGACAGAAAAATTAAGAGTAAAAATAATTAAATAAAGATAGGGGCCTTTATTTAAAGTAAAGAAAGGTGATAATAAATGAACAAAGTAATTTTAATGGGAAGACTAACAAGAGATCCAGAAACTAGGTATACACAAACAAACAATACCTTAGTATCATCTTTTAGTTTAGCAGTAAATAGAAGATTTGTAAGACAAGGAGAAGAAAGACAAGCAGATTTTATAAACATAGTTGCATGGAGCAAACTAGGAGAATTTTGTAGCAAATACTTTAAGAAAGGTCAACAAGTAGGAATCATCGGAAGAATTCAAACAAGAACTTGGGATGATGACCAAGGAACTAAACATTATGTTACAGAAGTAGTTGCAGAAGAAGCATATTTTGCAGATAGCAAAAGAGAAGGAGATGCAAGTAGTAGTAATTTTGAAAATACTTTTGGAAACACAGCTCCAGGAAGTATGGGAGCAGATTTTGAAGTATCTTCAAACGATGATTTACCATTCTAATAGTCAGGGGGGAAAATAGAAATGGCTGATAAAAAACAAAATAAAAGAAATAATAAAAATTATGATGAGGATTACAATCCAAGATTCAGAAAACAAAGAAAAAAAGTTTGTTTATTATGTAGTGATAAAAACTTTGTGTTAGATTACAAAAATCCAGAACAATTAAGAAAATTTGTAAATGATAAAGGAAAAATACTTCCAAGAAGAACAACTGGAGCATGTGCTAAACATCAAAGAGACATCACAACAGCAGTAAAAAGAGCAAGACATATTGCTATTTTACCATATACACAAAACTAATTGAAATATATGATAAAAAAACCGTTGAGAAATCGACGGTTTTTACTGTATAAATATTTACAACAAAAATTGGTTATGATATAATCATCTATGACAGAACAAAAGAGGTAAAGGTTGAAAAATAATTACAATTTTGGCTGTGCGCAGTGGCGAATTTCATTTTAAACGCGGTTACATACAAAAAGTATGAGCCCTTGCCTTTAAAATAAAATTTTCCTTGCCAAAATTTAATTCTTTTCCAACCAATGTGTGTCTCAAGAAGGGATGAAAAAAATGAATCAAATTTTAAGTGTAGAAGATACAAAGAAAAAAAATAAAAAAGCAAAAAAGGATAGAATGCCAAGAACTAGTGGACCAATTGCAATAGAAAGCATATTAAAATTTTTTGCAATTGCGATATTAATATTTGGAATTTTTATGATTGGTAGTGGTTCATATTCAATGTATATTAGCTCACAAGGAGATTCATCAAATACAAAACCAACAATTCAAGTAGAAGAAAATGAAGATGGAACTCAAATAACATTGAGAGTATTACATGATAAAGCATTAGCTAAAGTAACATATAGTTGGAATAATGAAGAGGAAAAAGAAGTACAGACAAATAATAGTAGACAAGTAGAGCAAGTAATAGAAGTGCCAACAGGAGATAATATACTTTCAATATACGCACAAGATGCAAATGGACAAGAAACAAGTTATCAAAAGGCATATACTTTAGAGGGAGATATAACCATAGATTTAGCATTAGATGGAAGCAATATAAAGGTAACAGCAACTGGAAAAAATGAATTATCATATATGACATATCGTTGGGATGAAGAAGAAGAAAAAAGAGTTGATATTAATAATACAGAAATAGAACAAAGCATAGAAATACCAGAAGGTCAACATACATTAACAGTAATTGTAGTAGATGTTAATAATGCAACTCAAACAAAAACACAAGAAGTAAAAGGAGTAACAAAACCACATCTAGAAGTAACAGCAGATGGAACAGAAAACTTCCTAATTAAAGCATCAGATAATGAAGGAATAAAGAGAGTAGAATTTATAGTAAATGAAACTGATAAATATGCAATAAACTTAGATGAAGTATATTTAATAGATCAAAGGAAAGAATTTGAATATTCTTATCCATTACAAGAGGGACAAAATAAATTGGAAGTAACAGTATACAATGAAAGTGATGTAAGTGAGACAGTTAGAGTTATGTTTAATAAATAAAATATGAAAGAACAAGAAGCCTTCTACAAAAAATGAAAGTAGAAGGCTTTAATCAAGAAAAAGTATACTTAGTAAATTCTATAATACGGTCATGGAGGAAATAATGGAATACAGTTTTTTAGCGATAATAATTTACTTTATCACATATTCTTTTTTAGGTTGGGTGATGGAATCCATATTTAGGTCTATCAGCGAGAGAAAAATAATAAATACAGGCTTTTTAAAAGGCCCTTTTTGTCCAATATATGGAGTAGGGGCTATAATAATGTTGTTATTTTTGAAAAGATTTTCAGATAATTTAATAGTATTATTTATTGTTTCAGTAGTTGTTCTAACTATATGGGAATATCTTGTAGGAGTATTATTAGAAAAGTTATTTCATACGAAATATTGGGATTATTCAAATAATAAGTTTAATTTCCAAGGACGAATATGCTTAATGAATTCAATATTTTGGGGAATTCTTGGAGTAGTATTTGTTAAATATATACACCCATTAATAGAAAGTTTAATTGAGAAGATTGATTTTAGAATATTAATATTTGTATATAGTATTTTGGGTATAATAATTTTAGTAGATGCAATATCAAGTATTATTAAGGTTAAGAATATAAAAGTAACACTAGAGAAAATAGAAAAATTAAATAATGAAATTAAAGAAAAATTGAATGAAGAAAATGTTCAACATTTAATTGAGCAATTGAAGTATAAAAGAAATAAAACAATTTTGCGTTTATATAAAAACGTATATCGTTTGAAAAAAGCATTCCCAGCTATTAATACTAAAGAAATAACAGAGGTATTGAATAAAAAGGTTGAATTAAAAGAAATAAAAGAAGAAATAAAGCAAAGAATAGAAAACAGGAAAAGAAAAAACAAAAAGAAAGTTGAAAAAATTGAATCTCGGAAAAGAAGTAATTAAAAAAGATAAAAAAGAGTAAAAAAACTTGAAAATGTGAAATAGTTTTGTATATAATTAAGAAAAAATGGAGTAGGGGATAAAATGGTACAAGAAATATATATTATAGATGATGATGACTCTTCAATTGTGATTTTTAGGGAGTTATTTAAAAATGATAAGGAATTCAAATTTATTAGTGTAAAAAGTGAACAAATAGATATAGCATTAAAAAATATACCATCATTAATAGTTATTAATGAAGATGCAATAAATATTGATGTAGTAGAGCTATGTAGAAGAATTAGAAAGGACGAAGATAATACAATTACACCTGTTATAGTTGTATCCTCAAATTCAAATAGAGAACACAGAATTAGGATATTACAAGAATCAGTAGAGTATTATATAAAAAAACCAGTTGATGAATATTATTTGTATTACACAGTGAAAAATGTAAATAGATTATTAACAAGTAATAGAAGAATGAGTCCATTGACTGGATTACCAGGAAATGTACAAATACATGCAGAATTAAAAAAGAGAATTTTACGAAAAGAACCATTTTGTGTTTTATATTTAGACTTGGATAATTTTAAAGCATATAATGATGTATATGGATTCTTGAAGGGAGATCAGATTATAGAGTTTACAGCAGATACAATAATTAAATGTGTTCATGAAAGTGGAATGGAAGATACTTTTATAGGACATATTGGTGGAGACGATTTTGTTGCCATTGTATCAGGTTTAACATGTGAAAAATTATGTCAAAATATATTAGCATACTTTGATGAAAATGTTAAAAGATATTTCACAGATGAGGATTTAGAAAAAGGTTACATAGAAGTTGCAAATCGTAAAGGAATTATTGAACAATTTCCACTAACTTCGCTTTCAATAGGAGTTGTTGTTGCAGATGTTGGTAGATTTGAAAATATCCTAGAAATAGGAGAGATTGGTGCTCAAGTAAAACATGCTGCTAAGTCTGTTATGGGAAGTAGTTATGCTGTTGATAGGAGAAGGTAAAGTTGATTAAAATTGCAGATGTAAAAGTTTGCAATTTTTTGATATAAAGTTTTTTGAAAGGTGTGATGTAGATATGGATTTAACGCTAGATGTTGAAGACTATAAACTGAACATAAGAGCAGGAGGAATACTTATACACAATAATAAAGTATTAACGCATAAAACTATAAATAAAGACCACTACTGTTTACCAGGTGGAAGGGTAGAAATAGGAGAGAGTTCGGAACAAACTATAAAAAGAGAAATACAAGAAGAATTAGGTAAAAAAGTTGAGATATTAGGATATGCAGCAACAATTGAGAATTTTTTTGAGATGGAAAATAAGAAATATCATGAAATATATTTTTTATATAGAATAGAATTTGCCGATGAAGAAGATAAAAAGATAGATTATACAATGCACAATTCAGAAGGAAAAGAATATTTACAATATGAATGGATAGATATAGATAAAATAGATGAATGTAATCTACTACCTAAATGTTTAAAAGACATAGTAAAGTCTAAAAAATTTCCAATACATAAAATTAATGATGAGTTAAGAGATAAAGAAATATTAATTAGAAAAGTGAAGTACGAAGATATTGAGCAAATTGTAGATATAAATATTAAAGACTGGAAGAAAGTGTATAAAGGAATAATAGATGATGAAATATTAGATAATTTAGATAGAAATAAAAAAATAGAAAAGTGGAGAAAACATTATAATATTGGAAATGTGATTGTAGCCGAACAAAATGGAAAGGTGTTGGGATATTGCAGATATGATGACAATACTAATTATAATAATACTGACATAGATTCAGAAATAATAGCCATATATGTTGATGGTGATAAATTAGGAAGAGGAGTAGGGAGAAAATTAGTAGAATATGTAATGGCTGATTTGAAAAACAAGAATAAGAATAAAATGGTGATATGGTGCTTAGAAAAGAATAAAAATGCAAGAAGGTTTTATGAGAAGATGAGTGGAAAACTGTTAGAGAATGAGAAATTTTTTGAAGTAGAAGGCAAAAAATATAAAGAAGTTGGGTACATTTATGAGCTTGAGAGTGAAAAAACATGATGATAGAATAAGAAAATATGTGAGGAGTAACCAAATGGAACTAATAGATGTTATAGATATTCATAAAAGTAATGAAAAAAATAAACGCTTTGCATATAATTTTATTTTTGTAGTAGATTATAAAATAGATGATTACATACTACAAAAAGAAGAAGTAGCAGAAGTTAAGTATGTTACGATTGAAGAAATGGAGTTAGCTAAGAAGAATAATGATTCTAATTATACTTTTTGCAATTGGGATGATGATGATTTTTATAGGGAGATAAATTTATTAAAAAATAAAAGAAAACAAATTTTAGGAGAATAAAAATGAAAATTGGAGTAATAACAGATGTTCATAGTAATATTAATGCTTTGAATAAAGTATTAAAGGAATTTGATAAAATAAAGATAGATAAAATAATATGTTGTGGAGATATAATTGGAATAGGACCAAAACCAGAAGAAACAGTACAAGAATTAATGAAAAATAAAGATAAATTAATAGCAGTGAGAGGAAATCATGAACAATATTTATTAAAAGGATTGCCAAAAGATGTACATGATGATAAAAGAGAAATGAGTTTAGGAGAAATAAAGAATCATGAATGGACACACAACAAATTAAGCAAGAATTCTAAAAATTTTATTAGCGAATTCAAAATATCTAGCATAATAGAAATTGAAGGCAAAAAAATATACATTGTCCATTATCCATGTAATGAAAATGGAATATATAAAAAACATATTAAGAAGCCTACAATTAAACAAAATGAAGAAATGTTTAGTGAAATAGATGCAGATATATACATATATGGACATACACATACAACAAGTATTAATAATAAAAACAATAAATGGTATATAAATCCAGGTTCTTTAGGATGTCCAGTAAAAAGTAATATAGCAAATGCAGGAATATTAAATATAAATGAAAAAGAAATAGATTATAAGCAATTAGAGATTGAATATAATGTTAATGAAGTTATACAAGAAATAGAAAAATTAAAATTTCCATTTTATGAAGGAATATTAAAAATTTTCTATGGAAAGGAATAGTGAAATTTATAATGAAAAACAAACCAATAATTGGAATAATTGGAAAAGTACAACCAAAATATGATGAAGATTTATGGCATAGAATTGATGAGGTAGATGAAATAAGATATTTAATTGTAAAAAATGGTGGGATTGCTATAACATTGTTACCAACAGAAGCAACGATGAAATTCAATGATAATGATATTAAAGATGAGAAGAAATTAAATAGTGAAGAGATAGAAGGATTATATAAACAAATTGAATTATGTGATGGCTTTATTTTACAGGGAGGATTATATAGTTGTAAATATGAAATTGAAATTGCAAAAAAGGTTATAGAATTAGATAAGCCATTAATTGGAATATGTGCTGGATTTAATAATATATTAAGGGCTTTAGGTAGTGATGTAATTTTAGATAAGACAAAAAGTCATGATATATATGATAAGAATTATAGACATAAAATCGAGATAGAAAAGGACACGGAACTATATAAGCTAGTGGAAAAAGAAGAGATAGATGTTAATAGTATTCATTCAATGATAGCAACAAAAGAATCAGTAGAACCTTATGCAAAAATCTCATCATATTCTAAAGATGGGCTTGTTGAAAGTTTTGAATTAACAAATAAAAAATTTGTTATGGGAATAAAATGGCATCCAGAGTTGCAATTTAATGAAAAATATGTAGATGATTTATTTAAAAAATTTATTAGTAATTGTTAAATTATAAAGATTATAAAAATAAAATTTATAAAGTAATATAAAATCAAAACTCCTAATATAAATATAATAATAAAAATATATATTAGGAGTTTTATTATGTTCGTAATAAATAGAAAAAGAATACAAATAATGTTATCAGCTATTTTAGTAAGTGTGTTAGTATTTGGAGTTCAAATATCATTAAAAGAAAAAGAAGAATTAACAGTAGAAACAACATCTACACCAACATCAAATAAAATAATAGTAATAGATGCAGGACATGGAACACCAGATGAAGGAGCAGAAAGTAAATCTGGGACAACTGAAGCGGAAATTAACTTAAAAATAGCATTAAAGGTGCAAAATTTATTAGAACAAACAGGTTGCACGGTAATACTAACACGTTCAGATGAAAATGGAATATATGATTCAAATAGTAGTACTATAAGGCAGAAAAAAATAACTGATATAAAGAACAGAGTAAAAATAGGAAACCAATCATCAGCAGATATTTTTGTTTCAATACATCTAAATAAAATTCCACAACAACAATACTATGGATGGCAATGTTTTTTTAATTCAAAAAATGATAATAGTAAAATGTTAGCAGAGCAGTTACAAGAAAACTTAAATGATTCTATGCAAAAAGAAAATAAAAGAGTAGCAATGAAATTAGAAACGGTATATATTATGAAAAATGTGGAGATACCAATATCGATAGTCGAGTGTGGATTTTTATCTAATCCAGAAGAAGAAAAGCAATTACAAGAGGATGAGTATCAAAATAGGCTTGCATGGGGGATATATAATGGTATAACAGACTATTTTTACAATCTGGAAAGTGAAAATTCCAATTGAGCCTTCTCCAGAAATTACTTTTATATTTAATTAATTTTAAGAAATTTCCAATTATGCTTGACATAATTGGAAATTTATGGTATAAGTAATTTACTTTAAAATTATAAAGTTTATATTAATGAAAAGTAAAGAAATATTGTACAATATAAATTTATTTCAGAATTTTTAATCAAAAATTTCCAAAAAGAAATGAAAAAATGAAAAATTAAAAGAAAAAAAGAGAAATGTAGTGAAAATTATATTTAAATTATTCGATTTACTATAAAATAAATATTGATTTTATAGTGCTATAAATATATAATGAAAGGA
>CAMLUO010000040.1 GCA_946487895.1 uncultured Clostridium sp. | reverse complement strand
TTAAAAATACACCTCCAAATGTTAGATTTTTGTCTAACATTTGGGGTGCACTTCACAATTGTGTTCTGCCTCTTTTATTATTCTTTTTAATTCATCCAGAATGCTGTATATCCTTTATAAGCTTCATATAAATCAAATTTACTTGTTACTTCATATGGAGAGTGCATTGAGAGTACTGGTACTCCGCAGTCTATAACGTCTATTCCTTTGTTTGCTAGAATATATGCTATAGTTCCGCCTCCACCAATGTCTACTTTTCCTAGTTCTGTAATTTGATATCTGATATTGTTTTCTTCAAATATATTTCTTACTTCTGCTACAAATTCTGCATTTGCATCTGATGCTCCTGATTTTCCTCTTGCTCCAGTATATTTGTTTAATGAAATTCCTCTTCCTAAATATCCTGCATTATTTCTTTCTGAAACATTGGCATATATTGGGTCAAATCCAGCATCAACGTCTGCCGATAACATTTTCGATTTACTAAATACTTTTTCTAATAAGTTTGGTCTATTTACACCTAATTTATTCAATATTTCTGCCATAAATGTATCAAACATATGTGATTCCATTCCTGTATTTCCCATGCTTCCTATTTCTTCTTTATCAGATATAATGCATACTGCTGTTCTATTTGGCACTTCTTTCATATCTACTAATGCTGTTAGTTCTGTATATACACATATTTTGTCGTCTTGACCATATCCTGCTATTAAGCTTTCGTCAAATCCCATGCTTCTGCATTTCATAGCTGGAACTAATTCTAACTCTGAACTTAAAAAATCTACTTCTGTAATTCCATATTTTCTATTTAATATGTCTAAAACATTTAATTTTACTGCTTCTGGTACACCTTCACAATATGGAATACTTCCAATTAAAAGGTTTAAGTCTTCCCCATCTATTCCATTTTTTAATTTCTTTTCCATTTGGTCTTGGGCTAAATGTGGTAGTAAATCTGTTATTGTAAATATTGGATCTTCTTCATTTTCTCCTATATTTATTTCTATTTTCTCTCCATCTTTTTTTACAATAACGCCATGGATGCTAAGTGGAATTGTTGTCCATTGATATTTTTTTATTCCACCATAATAATGTGTTTTGAAATATGCAAATTCACTGTCCTCATATAGTGGGTTTGGTTTTAAATCTAGCCTTGGAGAATCTGCATGTGCTCCTATTATATTTACCCCATTTTCTATACTATCTTTGCCGATTACTGCTAAATACATGCTTTTATCTCTATTTATGAAATATACTTTATCTCCTGGTTTTAATATTTCATAATTATCTATATTTTTAAATCCGTTACTTTCTGCTATTTCTTTGCTACTTTTTACTATTTCTCTTTCTGTTTTTGATTTATTCATAAAATCGATATAACCTCTAGCATATGCAAATATACTATCGTTATCATTAACAGATACCCATCCACTTTCTTTTTTATTAAATAGTTTTTCTTTTAAATTTTCTATCTCTGTTTTCTCTGTCATATAATCTCTCCTTTCTAATCTTTAACAATTATATCCATTTAAGCTATTTTTTTCAATATAATTTTGAAATTTATTAATATTATACCCCAAAATTTAATATAATATTAGCAAGTTATATTTACAAATTTAAGATTTTGTAGTTTAATATATATGAAGAAAAAGAAAGGATGTGTTAGAATGGAAGAAAATAACCAAGAACAAAAAGTTAATAATACTGAAGAAATAAAACCAGAAGTAAAAGAAACATCAGCTGAAACAAAAGAACCTGCAAAAAATACTAACGTAAAAAGAGATTATAGTGCAAATATAAATTTCTTTAAAAATATCTTTAAAACTCCATACGACGAAATTAAAAATGTTGCTAAATCACCAAAATCATATTTCATTATAATATTAGTTTCATTTATAACATGGGTTGTAGCAGAACTTATAGGTGGAATTATTGTTTTATTTCAGGATATGTTTAGTGGTTGGTATTCTAACTTTTTATCGTACATTACAAATTCATTTGTAAGTATCTTAAGTTTATTCTTCACAATACTAGGACCTGCAATTATTATTGCAGCAATGTCTTTGATTATTTACCTATTTATGAAGAATAAAAAGAAAAATTATATTACAATAGCAAGCACTTTAATAGTAGCATATATACCTGTTGCTACTGCAAGTATAATTTCTCTTCTTGGACATATAAATAACTATATGAGAAGTATTACAAACGTATATGCAAATTTCGCTACAGTAATTACTGCACTATTAACTTATTTTGCTATTAAAGCTCTATATTCTGAAGAAAATGATAACAAAGCAACTATTACATATTTTATAACAATGGGAATATATTTTGCATTTGTTTTAGTTTTAAGATTAATTGGAATTTCAATTTAATTTTGAATATACAAGAAATAGAAATGGATTTCTAAATTCATTTCTATTTTTTTATAGAAAAAAAGGTATAAATATGTTAATATATTTTAAGGTGATAAACTATGGGTAGAAGAAGTAAAAAAGAACGTATATGGCAATATATTTTGTCTGTGATATTGCTTGTTGTTATTGCTGCTTTTGGGTATACTAATTTAGCTGATAAGCCTACTAATGAAACTGCTTCAGTGGTTTCTTTTGATTTAGCTAGCATACCAGAGTATTCTGATAATGCTTATGTTGTATTAAATAATAATGTACCAGATTTTGACGAATCTGATTATACTACTGAAAGTTTTGAAGAATATAGTGAACTAGATAGTTTAGGTAGATGCGGTGTTGCCTTTGCAAATATTTGTAAAGAAACTATGCCTAAAGAAGACGACGAGCGTGAAAGTATTAGTTCTGTTAAACCTAGTGGCTGGGTTCAAAAGAAATATAATGGTGAGTATTTGTACAACAGATGCCATTTAATTGGCTACCAGCTAACTAACGAAAATGCAAATAAGCAAAATTTAATAACAGGAACAGTTTATTTGAATATAGAGGGAATGTTGCCTTTTGAAAATGAAATAGCACAATATATTGAAGATAATCCTGATAACCATGTTTTGTACAGGGTAACGCCAATTTTTGATGGAGATAATTTAGTAGCAAGCGGTGTGCAGCTAGAAGCTTTTTCTGTTGAAGATAAAGGCAAAGGAATTTGTTTCAATATATACTGCTATAATGTAGAGCCTGGAATAATAATTGATTATAAGACCGGAGAAAGTTATTTAGACGAATAATTTTCTAAAATCTATTGTAAATTTATGTAAAATAATATATAATTACTCTAGTTTTTTCTTTCTACTATTAGCCAATAGTAGTAATTTCCACTATTAAATTTTAAAAAAAGGAGTGATTATTTATTGAGTTTAAATTTACTAGATAATTTTTTTAATAATTTTGAGGAGAGCGAATCCATGAAGAATTTTATAAATGATTTATCAAATTCTTTGAATAGCAATAATATGTCCAAGGTATTGGGTTATGAATATCATGATTTAATGAAAGACGATTTAACTATCGATGGAACTAAAATAACCACAAAGTTTAGAGATAGTATGCTTACAGAAAGGAATAATATTTTGCAAGATTATGCTCATCAAACTGGTAATTTATACTATGTATATTCTGTAAGTATGAATAAACCTAATTCATATAATTTAGCAAATTATGTATCAGATGGTACGCATTTAGTAATTACTAAAAGTATATCTGAACTTCCTACTAATTGCATGCTTGGAGCAGTTTTGAGGAAGCAAAATAATAGCTTTGTAATAGATGCAGCGGCTACTAAAATAGTTGGTAAAGCAGTTAATTCTATGATTAAAGAAAAAATATTAGAACAAGATAAATATTTAAATTCTCAAAGAATTAATGGGCATACATATGAAGTCGCTGAAAAATATAATAATAGAGTTATTTTATATGATTTGGATATACCTGATGGATCTTCAGAAATAGAGGAAATTGACTTCCCTAAAGATTTATATGATAGTACTAAAGAAGGAGATTTGCTCATATATCATGATGGAAAATATTGTGCTAAAGATTCTCTATTTTAAAGCATAGAGAATCTTTACTTTTTATACAATAGCTCCTAAAACTAATATCCCTATATTATCATTGTATATTTTTTCAAATTGCGATATTGGTAAAGGATTTTCTCCAAGACCTGCTTCAATAGTGTACCCTGGCCTATTATATTCTTGTATAAACCAATCTTTAAATCCAGCATATGCCGATTCTGGCGGCGTTATATCCAATGCATAACCACTTGCTTCTGAAAACATTTGACCAATTTGTTCTGAATAAGGTGGCAAATAGTCCCCATATTTCCAATATATTACCTCTCCTTGTGTATGATAAGCTAAAATTAATCTAAAATTATGTGCTAGTGTAAAATTGTAAATTGCTAATGCCTCTGGCTCTGTTAAAGGTCCATACCCTACAAAATCTCTTGGAGCTGGCTTTGTGTAACCTTGTGCAAATTTTATTTGTCTTGCACTTTCCCAACTAGCAGGAAATTGCAAATTTAAATCCACACCATTAAAGTTTGCTTTCCATCCATCAGGGAATGGGATACTTGGAAAATTTAATGATATATCCTTAAATTGGTTATATATTCCTGTGTTTAACGGAATAGCACCTGTTACTAAATCTACCCCATCCGGATTTACCATTGGAATTATATATATACTAGATTTATTAAATAATTCTCGCACATTATATTCATATATAAAACCATTTTGATTATATTTTTCTGCATATTCTTCCACAAATTTCATTAATACTGGGGAAGTTATCCATTCATTTGCGTGAAATGCAGCAGCATACATTACTTCGTTTGGCCCTATTCCAAGTCTTATATATGGTATAGGTCTTCCTAGTACACTATATCCTATATTACCAAATTCCAAAAATTCATACTTTTCTTTTAAACGCTGTAAATCTTTTTGCAAAACGCTATAAGAATACCCTTCATTTTCTTCCATAAAAATCACCTATTTTATTATATGAATTGTAAGTTTTTTTGATATACTTATTGAAATATGTATAAAATAACGGTAAAATTTAGTATATTAAGGAGGAAATTTTTATGGATAGAAATGAAGCTTTAAATTTATTAAAAAAATATAATAAAGAGGAATTTCATATAAGACACGCATTAACAGTTGAAGGTGTAATGAGATATTTTGCTAAAGAGCTTGGTTATGACGAAGATTTCTGGGGTATTGTTGGATTATTACATGATATAGACTTTGAGAAGTATCCTGAAGAGCATTGCCAAAAAGCACCTGAACTTTTAAAGGAGATTAATGCTCCTGAAGATATGGTTCATGCTATTTGCAGCCATGGATATGGAATCTGTTCTAACGTGGAACCAACGCATGAAATGGAAAAAATACTATTTGCTGTAGATGAATTAACTGGTCTAATTTGGGCTGCTGCAAAAATGAGGCCATCAAAGAGCACAAAGGACATGGAAGTATCCAGCTTAAAAAAGAAATTCAAAGACAAAAAGTTTGCTGCTGGTTGCTCGAGAGATATAATTTCTAAAGGTGCTGAAAAGCTTGGATGGACATTGGAGGAATTGTTTGAAAAAACAATTAATGCTATGAGAGCATGCGAAGATGCCGTAAATGCCGAATTGTAAGATTTGCATGTTTTTTGACAAAAAAACACTTTAGAAAATTCTAAAAAGTGTTTTTATGGTGCGTTAGCAAGAGACGTATTCGAAAAACGCCTTACCAAAAAGCACCTTGTAATCCGTTTCAAAATCAGTTATAGCAATAGTTTCAAAGAAATGTATACCAAAATTGTTGTTTTTTTATCTATTACTATGTTTTTAATTTAACATAATTTTTTATGTTTGGCAATACTTTTTGAAAAGAAATCTGCCACCAGTGGCAAATTTCTAAACTTAATTATTTTAAATATTTTAATTGTTCTTTTTTTCTGACATATAGTACCTTTATTTTATATTGAGCTCTATATGGATCAGGCATATTAGTAGACCATCCAGTAATAAATTCATTAACTTTCAGTATTAAATCTATTTTATTTTCTTCTTCTGTAGGTTTGGAATGTATTTTGCTTAGTTGTATTTTATTTTCTGTCCTTATTACTATTTCATCTCTAGTTATATCTTTTATTTCTATTTCGCCATTAAAATTAAAAATATTACCCTTTCCAATATCATATAAGTTTAACTGTTCAATTGCTCCACCAACATGGTTGCATTCAATTCTTATACCGCATACTAAATCAAAATCTTCTGTTTCATCATCAGTTTTATTTATATTATCAAAATCAGTAAAATGTATGTATTCTTCTATATCATATTCATCATCATTTTCTTCTAATGCTTTTTTGCTCTCTATTTCTTTTAGTTTATTGATTGCTTTGTCATACCCTTGAATAGCAGCTTTTTTTATTAGATTTAAACCAATCTCTTTATTATTCACAACACTTATTCCATTTTCTGTTCCCTCGTAATACAATGAACCTAAAACATATTGAGACATATAGTCTCCTTTTTTCACTGCTTTTGATAGCCAATATATTGCTTCAGCATCATTTACTTTAACTCCTATTCCTTGTAGAAATGCTTGTCCTAAAGCATATTCGGCAAAGGTAAATCCTTTTTCAGCAGATTTTTTATAATATTCAAATGCTAATTTTTCATCTTTTTTTGTTCCATATCCATTATCATACATATATCCTATGTAATATAAAATACTTCCGTCTACATCTCCATTTTTTATTTCATTAAACTTTTCAAATGCAATATTAAAATCTTGTTTAATATAATCATTTCCAAAATAATACATATAAGCAATATTCAATTTTGATTCAAAATCCTCATAGTTGTTTGCTAAATCATTGTAAATTTTATATGCCTTTTCTAAATTTCTTTCTATTCCGTCTCCATTTTCATATTTATATGCTAACTTTTTCATTGCATTTTCATTTCCGATGCTAACTTGTTTCATTAGCTCATTTATATCATCATTATCTTGTATAAAATTTTTAGCATATTTACCTATTCCTTCTTTAGCTAATTGTACCACACTTTTTAAAGGCTTATCACTATTAACAATATCTATATTGCTTGTGAATATATGTAATCTAGTATCATCTTTAAATTTATTTACATTGTTTAGAATTATACTTCTTATAGTATCTATATCTTCTAGTTGTGCTAATAAATTATTTATATCTAATTTCGTTCCATTAGTCAAATTAGAAATAATCAATAATCCTAAAAAACTTCTTGCTGAATCTGACCAAAATCTATCTTGTTTATAATCTTCAACAAGTTCAATTATAAATCTTGTTATTTCATTAACTAACTTATTTGTTATACCATTATTGTTAAATTCTAAATTAATGTTTTGTTCATAATTAAAATTACTATTACCATTTCCATTATTAGCATTTTGAATAATATTTTCATTTTTTATAAAAGCTACAAAGTTATTATAAAATTCTTGCCAATTATTAGGACAATACTCTATTCCAGCATATCTTTTTGTCCCATTATTGATTGTTTTTATTACAACAGACCATTTTGCTTCTGGACTAATACTTCTTACAAGAAATCCATCATTCCATTCATTAGAAACTGATATTAAATAATTTACAAACTTATAAAATCTTTCTTTATCTATATTATCTTTTCCAACAAATTTAGTTCCATTTACAAAATGCTTAATTTCACTTTCATTTACTCTAAATTTATCGTTACCTATCACTATTACTAACTCAATAACATCTTGTGAAAAATATATTATTTTGTCATTTTTATTAAAACTTTCCATATACTCTCCTATTATCTATTTTTCCTATCAAAAATTCTCTTAATTTTATCTAGTATTCTCTTAAATACAGATTCTTTATATTCAACCATTGCTATTGTATTACTAATATTTTCATTTTTTGAAGTCTCTTGTTTTCTATTTATGAAAATATCATTTGGATTATATTTTTCGTATTTCTCCTTTTCTATTTGTTCAACATCATATTTTTCCTTAGCTTCTATTCTTTCTTTTTGATAATCAGTTGCCCAATATTGTTTAAAAATATTAGCTAATATTGCTCTAGCCTCTTTAGAAATATTTTGTTCAGATAACGGCTTTTCTTCATCTATTTCAAAGTTATAATCTTCTTTCATATTGTCTCTCCATAACAATATTTTATCGCTTGGAATTTTATTTACATCATCTTTGTTAGTATATTTTAATATTTCTATTACTTCTCGATATGCACAAGCATAATTTTCTGCTATCATATTTATCTTCTCCTTGGTTTTATTTATCTAATCCATCTAGTGATGATTCCATCATTACTTCTAACTCGCTCTCTACTTTTTGAGCTTCTTTTTTGTCTTTGGTAGGAGTGTTGATAGTTTCTTTTCCTATATCTATCGCCGAAAATTTAGGCTTTGGCAAAGGTTTAAAAGGGTCTTCGCCGTTTGATAATCCCAATCCACCAAATCGAATACCTAACGCATAAGCTCTTTTTCTTTCTTGGTCTCTTTTATGTGTTTCTTCTAGCAATTCCCAACTAGTCATTTTAGATTTCTGTATATTAATTTCATTAGTAGTATAAGTTCCTTCTAAATTTTTCTTTTCAACATTTGCATCTAATGGTTTTATACTTTCTAAACTACTTCTCATTTGATTCACCTCAATTTAATTGTAACATTTCGGCATATTATTTGCAATAATTTTGGACTTTATTTCTAAGACTTTTTTACTTTATATGATAATTTATATATTATTTATGGAATGTGCCAAAATTGGCACATTCTGTATTACTTTTTCTTCAAACTTTTCTTATTTTCTTTTTCCAATTGCTTTAAACTCTTTTTAGGAGTAGGTAAATCTTCTGGCATTGTCCCGACCTGCCTCTTTAATTGCTTTTCTAACAATTTTACCTACATTATAATGAGTTTTATTTGCTTCTTTTTCAGTTTGAATGTTATCTTTTTTCAATTTTTGTTCAGTTTGAGAAATTCTAAATAAATTTGCTATAAGTTCATCACTTCCCATATTATCTAAAATATCTTCTCTATATCTCAATCCTTTTCTTTTAGCAATGTCATCTGCTGTTTCTCCATTATATAATCCTTTATAACCATAATTATGAAACTTATCAAAATTTTTAACTCCTGCTTTTTTTGCTGTTTGATTAAGTGAATAATTTCCTTTTTTTGTTAAGTTTCTTTGATAAAATCTCTTTTCATCTTCTGTTAATAAAGTATATTCCTTTTCAGTAATTTCTTGTTTTCTGGTTTGAATTGCAAAATAAGTCTGTGCAAGTGCAATTACCTTCTTTCTACTATCTCCATTTTGAGCTATTAGATAACACGCATAACGAGTTAATTTATAGTCTTTAATCTGTACTTCTGCATTATTAGCACGTTTTGACAACTTGCCGACGTCGGCAAAATGTTCAAACACACTAATATCGCTATTTTCACAAGCTTGTTTTGCTTTGTCTATTACATTTTCAAATCTTCTCCATTGTTTATATTCTAAAATTTTCATTAGTTCTCTTGCATACCAAAATTCAATTCCATTTTCATCTATGTGTTTAATATCTTCAAAAGTTCGATCAGTATAATTTGAATCCTTTTCTAATTTGTCCATTTATTATCATCTCCGTTTCTTATTATTTCATATTCTATTATATTTTCAAGTAAATTTCAATACATTTGCGAAAATTTGTTTTCGTTCTTTGCTATTTATATATTGAAAGGTTTTCATTTTTATATCGTTAGTAACAACCTTTTCTATTCTTATCTTACATATCTATCTTTATTCTTCGTTTTTGTAATATCTTCTTTTCCATTTTTCATTTGTCTTTCAATTTTTATAACTTCTTTAACTTTTGGAGTATCTTCTAAAATCCAATTTGCTATTTTTAGATTTTTTCTATACTTATTTAGAATTGTAGTGCATTCATTTCGCTTTTCTTTATATTCTTGTATTAATTTATCATCTGTGCAATTTCTTAGCTTATTTCTGTATTTTTGCCTTAAATTAGTAATATCTTCAATATCGTTTTCAGTTTGTGTAATATAGCTTTTCACATCTTCTGTCGTCTTTAGTTTTTGAGTTACTACAAATCTAATTTCATTAGAATATCTCTCCATTTTTCTTACTTCTTGCTTCATTTCTGGAGATATTGGCTGATAGTTTTCTCGTTTTGGTAGTAACCCTAATAAATGAAATAATAATAAAAATAGTACATCAATTCCACTCATTTTACTAATATCTTTGAATTTGCCTTTACACTTGTAAACTTTGTATTTTTGCTTTTTATTTTTAGGGTATATAAATTCCATATATCTATATTGATAATAATATGGATTGTTCTCAACTTTGTTTGCAATATTCTTTGGCAAATATTCTTCTCCTAGATGATACATTCTTACTGCTTTTTTATCATTTACTGAACGAATTGTAGGATATTTTCTATTGTAATCATCATTTATGATATATCCCTTTTTAAGCATTATCTTTTTAAATTGAGCATAATTTATACACATTTCCATTGCCTCATCAATCGCCTGTCTCATCAAATTATATTTCGTTGGCTCTCCTCGTTTTTCTGCAAAATATATACTTCTTGGTGTTTTTCCTTTTGGCTTTTCAATAATTGTTAGTCCATATTCTCTACATAGTTCATCTGATAACTCTCTGAAATGATAATATGCTCCTTTGTTACAATTAAACTTCTTTCCTGTAAACATATTTACTGAATTTACCACAAAATGATTATGATATGTGCCAGTATTAAAATGTGTGGCAACTACAATTTGGTATTCACTCCACATCTTTTCTGCTAGTTCTACTCCAATTTTATGTGCTAGCTCTGGCGAAACTTCTCCTGTTTTAAAACTTTGGTATGCGTGATATGCAACATTTCCTGTGGTTTTATCAAATCTATTTTGTACTGCCCACATTTCTTCATAAGCTGTTTCTGTTTTACAGTTTACACCAGTTACATACATAGTTTTCTCATTTTTATATATGGTTTTATCATCATTTTCTGCATATTTTAATACTTGTTTTAAATCTGAAAATGTTGTTTTTTCTGGATTTTTTGCATAGCTTATTACACGAGATATACTATCTTTAATTGCCCATATTTTCGTTGTTGCCATTTTCATCACCATCTTTTTTATAATTATAAATGTCTAAAAAATCACTTTGCATTTTTGTTATTTTATCTTTTATTTCTTCATCACTCATATAAGAGAACTCATTTTTTAATTCAACAATTTCATTGTAAATTTTACGAAGTTCTTCATCTGGTATTGAATAAATTTCTTTTTGCAATCCTGATTTTCTTAAATAAGCTGACAAATTCAAGTTACTTTTTTTAGCATTTCTTTGTAATTTTTTCTTCTCATTTTCACTCACTCTAACATTAATTCCTATTGTTCTATTTCTCATAATTTTTCACTTCCTTTTTATAAATTCCCATTGTATTTTTTATAAAATCTTTTAAAAAATTTTTAATTTCTTATTCAATTTTAATTTCTATTTTTTTGTTTCATAAGGTAGGGGTTATAGGGGAAGATTTTTCCCCTTTCAGCATAAGCTGTCGGTTTTGTGGCAATACAAAACCTATGCTCGCTACACTTATAGACATTAAATTTGGCAATACATTTGCCTGTTTGCTCCTACCAGTAATTTCTTATGCATATATTAGTTCTTTTAATATAATTTCTTCTGCTGTATTCTTAAAATTATTCATCATACTAACCCAATATAATTGATCTGTATTTTTCATTTCTTCTGTTAAATTATTTTTCTTTTTTAATTGTTCAACTATAAGATTAATTCTATTGTCTGCTGTTTCTTGAATCTCTTTTAAATGTTTATTCAAAGTTCCATTCATAAACATTATTGTATACTCTGCTTTCCTGTTTTCTTTTAGAAATTTTAATCTCATTCTTCCATATTTATTTAATATAATTTTTTCTTCTTTCTCTAAAACTAAATTAGGCATAAAATAATCTCCAACTTTTGTGTATTCAATTCCATATTTATTTTCGATTTTGTTTTCTTTTAATTCTTTATTTTCCATTTTCAATTCCTCCATTTATTAAATTTTTTCAACTAACTTTTTCTCGTTCTTTTACTCTAATTGCTCCTACAATTCTATTTACTTTTTTCTGCGGATATTTTTTGTCTTCAATTATTAATTCAACTAATTTAAAAAGTTTTTCTCCATTATCATTTGTTTCATCTATTGTTAAATATTTTTTCTGGTAGCCTTTCTTTGGCTCATCTAGTCTCGCCACTTCATAATATGAAACTTCGTAATATTCATTAAGCCTATCAATATATTCTTGTAGTTCTTTCTTGTCCATCATAACTGTTGTTCTAATTTCTTTATCTTTTTCATCTGCAATAGTCATATCAAACATTCC
>CAMLUO010000039.1 GCA_946487895.1 uncultured Clostridium sp. | reverse complement strand
TAACGCACGCCAATTTTCAAGACTGGTGCCATAAACCAACTCGACCACCTCTCCAAATTTTAAGAAAAATGTCCAGCGACAATATATATATTAGCATTTTTCTGGACACTTGTCAATAGCAATTTATAGTTTTTTTATAGTTTTTTATAACTTTCTACTTATATTTTTATTTTCTATCTATTCTTATATTTCCTTCAGAATTTATAGCCTTTTGTACAGCCATTTTTTCTTCTTCAGACATAGTATAACTAGATTCTCCATTTTTAACAGGTTTTGCATAAATATTAGACATCTCTCTTGAATAAATACCATTTAAAACAACACCATCATTGTGTTCATCTAATAAAGCAAGTGTAAAACTCAAGTCACTTCCAGTATCTTTAAAAGCATTATATCTTACAATACCTACCTTTTGAATACATCTTGTTAAATCCTCATCCAAAGTTTTCACATAATTAGCAATCTCTGCATTCTGTTTTTCAACCTTTTCAACTCTATACATATATGTTTCCAAATCTTCTTCTATATTATTCCCATTTCCTAACTTTTCTAGGAATTTTTTATATCTTTTATTTAAACTAGACAATTTTGCCATCATTGTTATAACTAATAATACTAAAATTATTGTAATTATAACCCATCCTAACAAAAAGAAATCCCCTTTTATTATATCCATAATCATATCCATGTAATCACATCTCTCTTTCTTATTTATTATTAACTAAATCTAAAATTCTCTCTAAATCTTCATTTGAAGTATATTCAATTATTATCTTTCCTCTTCTTCTTCCCGCATCTAATCTAACTTTTGAACCAAAGAAAGATTGGAAAGTATTTTCAATATTCTTATATAATATATGATTTCTCTTTTGTTCTTCTTTAGTTTCCTTTACTTTAGACTTTTTCTCAACTTGTCTTACTGTTGCTCCTCTTTCTAACATTTGTATAGCTGTTTCATATTGTTTTTCTGGTGGTAACATCAAAAGAGCTTTACAATACCCTTCTGATATCTTTCCTTCTTTAACCATTTCTAATACTCGTGGCTCTAAGTTTAAAACTCTAACCCAGTTAGCTATTGTACTTCTACTTTTTCCTAATTTTTTTGCAACAATTTCTTGAGAAAGACCATAATTATCAATAAGAGTACGTATTCCTAGTGCTTTTTCATAAGGATTTAAGTCCTCTCTTTGCATATTTTCTATCAAAGAAATTTCAGTATTTACTCTTTCATCATCCTCACGTATTATTGCTGGTATTTCAGTTAATCCTGCTATTTTAGATGCTCTCCATCTTCTTTCACCAGCTACAATACTATAATAACCGTCTTTTTTACTTACTACAATTGGTTGAATCAACCCATATTCTTTAATAGACTGAGCTAATTCCTCCAAAGCCTCTTGGTCAAACCTTTTTCTTGGTTGGTCTCTATTTGGTTCAACTTCTGTTATTTTCAAATTTTTTAAAGTATCATTTTCTTTTACTTGTTCTTCTTCTGGTACAGGACCAAATAATGCATCTAATCCTTTTCCTAAACCTGTCATCTTAGGCATTTCAATCACTATCCTCTCATTTTAAGAATTTAATATTTCATTTATTTTTATATTTATGCCATATGTTTTGCCTTTTTCTCTTCTTCATTTATTTTCAAAAACTCTTTTGCAAATTTCATGTAACTTTTCGCACCTTTAGAACGTGGGTCATATTCAGTTATTGGCATTCCATAACTTGGAGCTTCACTCAATCTAACATTTCTAGGTATAACTGTCTTGTAAACTTTATCTCCAAAGTACTTTTTAACTTCTTTTACCACCTGATTTGATAAATTTGTTCTTATATCATACATTGTTAATAAAGCACCCTCAATTTCAATTTCCTTATTTAAGTGCTTCTTTACTAAATTAATAGTATTCAAAAGTTGTCCTAATCCTTCTAACGCATAATATTCACATTGTACTGGTATTAAAACACTATCTGACGCAGTAAAAGAATTTAAAGTTATTAATCCCAATGATGGAGGACAATCAATTAACACATAATCAAATTTATCTTTAATTACTTCTAACTTTTCTTTTAATCTTTGTTCTCTAGACATCATTGATACTAACTCAACTTCAGCTCCCGCCAAATTTATATTTGATGGACATACTTTTAAATTCTTAATCATTGTTTTTTGTATTGTTTCTTCGATTTCAGTTTCACCTACCAATACATCATACAATGATAACTCTACATCTTTTTCTACCCCTAAACCACTTGTAGCATTACCTTGAGGGTCAGCATCTATTAATAGTACCTTCTTCCCTTTTTTGGCTAAAATTGTACCTAGATTAACTGTTGTAGTAGTTTTTCCAACTCCGCCTTTTTGATTTGCTAATGATATTACTTTACTCAATTTTATTGCCTCCATTTTTAGTTAATTTTGCTTTTGTAGTTTAAGTAAAACTTTATCAGTAAGTTTTATGTTTTCTACACTACTATAATATAAAAATATATAAAAAAAGTCAATAAATTTTTAGAAATTTTTGTGAATTTTTCCAAAATTTTACTGACTTTTTTGCTTAAAATATCAATAAAAAATAGTAAATAGTTGATGTACAACTCTACAATGGCTTTTTAGAAGGTTCTCCAGCTTTTCTTGGATATCTATTAGGTGTATTTTTAATTTTATCAATTAAAACAATATTTCTACTAATATCAGAGTTTGGTAAATCAAATTCATCTACTTTTTCAATTTGTCCGCCTAAAATTTTGATTGCATTTTTAGAATTTTCAAGTTCTTCTTGGATTAAAGAACCTTTCATACTAATTACTTTTCCACCAACTTTAACAAGTGGCAATAAATATTCAGACAAAGTAGACAAATTAGCAACTGCTCTAGATGTAGCTATATCAAATTCTTCTCTATACTTTTTATTCTTCCCAAAATCTTCAACTCTTGAATGAATTGTTGTAATTTTTTCTAAATTGAGTTCATTTATAACTTCATCCAAAAAATTAATTCTTTTTTGTAATGAATCTAATAAAGTAATATCTACATCCTGTCTAACTATTTTTAAAGGAATTCCTGGAAACCCAGCACCAGTCCCTACATCTACCACCTTAGTTCCGTCAGAAATATATTTAAAAATTGTTAAAGAATCAACAAAATGTTTTAATATTATTTCATCTGGTTCAGTAATAGCCGTTAAATTTATTTTTTTATTCCACTCTATTAACAAATTCATATAATTATAAAACTGTTTTAGTTGAATTTCAGATAGGTTTATCCCCAATTTATCAACATTTATTATCATTTTTTCTTTAAACTCATTAAATTCCACAATTAATCACCTCTCTTTCATAAAATACTATCTGATTGAAACAGAATTAAATTTTGACAAGGAAAACAAATTTGAAATTTATGAGACGTACTTATTGTACGTTGATTAAATTTCAAATGAAGTTTGACACCGTCAAAATTGTAATTCTGTTTCAATCAGCCTTTCATTTGTTGTAAATAAACCAACAAAACCGAAATATCAGCAGGTGAAACGCCTGATATTCTTGATGCTTGACCTATTGAACGTGGTCTAAATTTATTTAGTTTTTGTCTTCCTTCTAAACTTATTCCATTTAATTTTTCATAATCAATGTCATCTGGTAAGATTTTGCTCTCTAGTTTTTTAAATTTTTCAACTTGTGCCTCTTGCATTTTAATATATCCTTCATATTTTATTTGAATCTCTACTTCTTCCTTCTCTTGTCTTGATAATTCTGGTCTTTCATCATCTATCTCAGCCAGTTTTTCATAGTCTAACTCTGTTCTTTTTAATAATTCAGACATTTTAGTTCCTGTTGTTAATTCAGATGTCCCATACTTTATAAGCAAGTCATTTACTCTTTTTTCAGGCTTTACAACTAATTTTCTTAATCTTGCAATTTCTTTTTCTATATTTTCTCTTTTTTTCTTAAATCTTTCATATCTTTCATCTGAAATAAGACCTACATCATGGCCTAGCTCAGTTAATCTTAAATCCGCATTATCTTGCCTTAATAGTAGCCTATATTCAGCTCTAGAAGTCATCATTCTATATGGTTCATTAGTACCTTTTGTAACAATATCATCTATTAAAACACCTATATATCCTTGTGTTCTATCTAATATTAAAGGTTCTTTTCCTTTTATTTTTTGAGTAGCATTTATTCCTGCAATTAGACCTTGACAAGCTGCTTCTTCATATCCAGACGTTCCATTTATTTGTCCTGCCATAAATAATCCTTCAATCCCCTTATATTCTAAGGACAATTTCAAATTAGAAGGGTCTATACAATCATATTCTATTGCATATGCAGGTCTTGTAAATTCAGCTTTTTCAAGTCCAGGAATAGTATGATATAAAGCTATTTGAACATCTTCCGGTAATGAAGAACTCATACCTTGTATATACATTTCCTCAGTATCTAAACCAACTGGCTCAACAAATGCTTGATGTCTAGGTTTATCACTAAATCTAACAACTTTATCTTCAATAGATGGACAATATCTAGGTCCTGTCCCCTCTATTTTTCCACCATATAAAGGAGAACGATGCAAATTTTGTCTTATAATCTCATGTGTTTTTGCATTAGTATAAGTTAGATAGCAATCCACCTGTTCAAAATCTTTAGGTTCATCTTCAAAAGAAAAAGCTTCAATTCCCTGGTCTCCCTTTTGTACCTCCATCTTACTAAAATCAATACTTCTACGGTTTATTCTAGCAGGTGTTCCAGTTTTAAATCTAACTAAATCTATTCCTAATTTTTTAAGACATTCTGATAACTCATTTGCTGCAGCCACCCCGTCTGGTCCACTTTCTTTGCTATAATCTCCAATAAAGATTTTTCCTTTTAGATATGTACCAGTTGCTAAAATAACAGCCTTTACTTTATAAACTGCTCCAACGTCAGTTTTAATCGCCGTTACTTTGCCATTTTTAACTACAATATCCACAATTTCTCCCTGTTTGACTTCTAAATTTTCTTGCTTTTCTAAAGTATGTTTCATTTCAGCTTGATATTTCTTTCTATCAGCTTGTGCTCTCAATGAATGCACAGCTGGTCCTTTAGAAGTATTAAGCATTTTTATCTGAATCATAGTTTTGTCTATATTTTTTGCCATCTCTCCACCTAATGCATCAATTTCTCTAACCAAATGTCCTTTAGAACTTCCTCCTATATGTGGATTACATGGCATATTAGCAATCGCTTCTAAACTTATAGAAAATATCAATGTTTTCATTCCTAGTCTTGCAGCAGCAAGTGCTGCCTCACATCCTGCATGCCCTGCTCCTACTACTGCTATATCATATTCTCCTGCAAAATATTCCATTTAAATTCTTCCTTTCTTTTTTCTTAAAATCTTTATACTTTTATGATAAAATTTTTATACTTTTCTCTATTAGTTAAAATCAAAATTTTTGCATAAATTATCCACAACTTACCCACAGTTTTTATTAAAATGTTCCACATAAATGTTCCTTCCTTGTGAAACAGAAAATCGCGTTTTATTTCAACATTAGTAAATTTTTAACCAAACAGTTATTAACTATTATTTTCATTTTTGTTAAAAGTCCATATTTTAATAACTTTATTAAATATACGTTTATTTTTACTTTTAAATTAATTTAATCTCATTTTTATGTATACATGTGTTTTTGTTTTGTTTTTTTACTCTCTGAAACCGTTGCCGCTCTAGATTGTTTTACTGTTTAATTTGATTTTTACTAATCAGTTTGTTCGTTTACTAATTTTTTTCATGTTTTACTTATCTGATACATCCCGTCATTTTCCTTGATTTATTCGAGTTTTTTCGACATTTTTCGCACTTGATTTTTTACGTTTTTTATTAGATCACTATTTCATTTTTTATATATTTTTTGTTTTTAAAGTTGATTTTTTAAAAAATTTATATTTTTAATTACATCTCTTTTAATCAAATAATAAAAACGCATAAATTTCTTCTCAAAATCGTTTCTAATCAATTTTAGTTATTTTAATACAAAATTAGTCGCTTAAAATATCAAATCGTCTTATTTTTGATTTTAGTCGCTATTTTCCTAAACAGAATTTAGAAAAAATTTCATCAATTATATCTTCACTCACTTCATCACCAGTAATACTTCCTAAATCCTCTAAAATTTCCTTGATAGAAATAGCAACAATATCTAATGGCATATTATTAGACATAGTATTTTTTGTCTCTTGAATATGCTCAATTGCTTTTGTTATCAAATTCTTTTGTCTTAAATTAGTAATTAAAACCTCATTATCTAAATTAATTTGGTCCAAATTAAACAAATCAGTAATTTTTTCATACAACTTATCAATTCCCAAATTATTAAGAACTGAAACCTTTATAATATCCTGGCTAACAGCTAGTAATCTAGAGTCATTTTCATCTATTTTTGAGTTTAAATCTATTTTATTTAATAAAATTATAACATTTTTACCTTTTATCAAGTTCAAAATTTCCATATCCTCATCTGTCAAATCCTTTGAACTATCAAAAATAGCAATAATTAAATCTGCTTCCTTAGCTATTTCACGAGATTTAGAAATTCCTATTTTTTCAACTTCATCTTTTGCTTTCCTTATTCCTGCAGTATCAACTAATTTTAAAGGAATTCCATTAATTGTCACAAACTCCTCAATTGTATCCCTTGTAGTCCCCTCAATTTCAGTAACAATAGCTCTATCCTCTTTTAAAATAGCATTAAGAAGTGATGATTTCCCTGCATTTGGTTTTCCTACAATAGCAGTTTTTATTCCCTCTTTTATAATCTTTCCATTATCAAAACTATTCTCTAATTTTTTTAACTTTTTTTCAACTGAATCTAACATATCGGAAATTTGTTTATTTGTAACTTCATCAACGTCATATTCTGGATAATCTATGGCAACTTCGATATTTACCATTACATCTAATATTTCTTGCTTTATTTGGGAAATCTCGTTTGAAAGAAAACCTTCTAATTGCTTAACACCAGTCTTCAATTCTTTATCAGATTTAGCATTTATAATATCAATAACAGACTCTGCTTGAAGCAAGTCTATTCTACCATTTAAAAAAGCTCTTTTAGTAAATTCCCCTGGTTCTGCAAGTTCTGCCCCATTTTTCAAGCATAATTCTAAGATTTTCTTTAATACAATATTTCCTCCATGTGAATTAATTTCACACATATTTTCAGTTGTATAGCTCTTTGGAGCTTTAAAATATGATACTAAAACTTCATCAATTATATTTTCTCCATCAACAATATTTCCGTATTTTATAGTATATCCTTTTATATCATCGATGTTTTGAACATTTTTAGGTTTAAATATTTTTTGTAAAACATCAAAACAATTTTTACCACTCATTCTAACTATCCCAATTCCCCCAATCCCGAGGAGCCGTAGAGATAGACGCAATCGTACTCATTAATTTTACCTCCTTTTTTGATCTTTTTTCCATTAAAATTTGTTATATTTTATCACATTATGTAACTTTTTAAAAGCCTTTAATTTAAAAAATGCATAAATTATATCTTTTTTATCATTACTTTGTAGCAAAATATTATATTAAATAATTTCGCAGTAACGCGTAGAGCCCAAACGAGCTAAAGCGAGTGCGATTGGAGCAACAAGTTACAAGAAACTATTTAATATAATATTTTGCTAATTTAATGAACTAAAAAAGGTCAAAAATCACATCTACATTTTACTGTAAAATCTGACCTTTGACCTCTGATTTTATAGATATTTAATTACTTATTCTTCTTCAAAGAAACAATAATTCTTCTATGAGGTTCTTCCCCAACACTTGTAGTCTCAACCCTACTATTTTGTTGTAATTTACTATGAATTATCTTTCTTTCATAAGCTTGCATAGGCTCTAATTTAATAGGCTTTTTAGTTCTAATAACAGTTTTAGCAACTTTTTGCGCTAAATCCTCTAAAGTTTTTTCTCTTTTTGCTTTATACCCTTCTATATCAAGTATTACACGTACTTTTTGTTCAATACCTTTCCCTGCAATTGCTGTCATAATACTTTGTAAAGCATATAAAGTTTCTCCCCTATAACCTATTAAATAACCTAAATTATCATTTGTTAATGAAACTTTCAACCCAGATTCTTCTGCACTAATTTCATATTTTGTATCTTCTGGTAAATTTTTTATAAAATCTTTCAAAAATTTTTCTATATTTTCTTTTGCTTTTTCTTGCTCTTGTTCTGTCAATTTAATTTCTCTTTTTTCTTGAATTTTAGCACCTTTCACATCTTCTTTTAATGTTAATTCTACTTTTACAACTCTAGGAGCTAAAATACTAAAAAAACTTCTCTTATCTTCATTTTCTAATACTTTTACTTCTACTTTATCCTTAGAAACTTTTAATTGTTTCAAACCATTTTCAATAGCTTCATTTGTTGTTTTTCCTTCTGCAATAATAGTTTTTTCCATTACTATTCCTCCTCAGTCTTCACAACTTTATTTAAAACTAATCTTTCTATTATCATTAAAATATTATTCATTAACCAATATAAAGCTAGACCTAAAGGTGCAACAAACGCAATAGATATAGACATTATAGGCATCATCCATGACATCATTTTGTTTGTCTGCATTACTGCATCCATTTCGTTTTCTTCTTCTTTTACTTCCTCTTTAACTTCTTCAGTTAATTCTTCACCTGTTTTTCCATCAATTAATTTAGTCTTTTTATTGTTTTTATTCATCTGTTTTTGTTGCATTGCTGTAGTCATTCTAATTGATATAAATGATGAAAGTATATATAATGCTGGGATTATATAAACAGTATAATCAGACATATTTTGTTGTGGTACTTTACTTAAGTCTAATCCTAAGAAATTCATTTGTAAATTCATTTTTTCAACATTTTGGTCATCTGGATTTTTTTCTTTTAACCAGTTATATTCACGTATCAAATCAATTTCTGGATAAACTGAGCTTACTTCTCTTCCATCTTCTTGCAATTGAGAAACATATTTATTAATATCATCTGTTGACATTTTTTCCATATAAGTTAATGGACTTCTTACTAGATAGAAAATTGATAATAATAATATTAACTGAATTATAGCTGTAAAGCACCCACCAAATGGACTGATTTTCTCTGTTTTATACAAATTCATTATTTCTTGATTTAATTTTTCAGGATCATTTTTATATTTAAATTGTATTACCTTCATCTTTTCTTGCATTTCATTAGTCTTTTTCATTGTTCTTTGCTGTTTTATTGATAATGGTAATAATATTAGTTTTATCAAAATTGTAAATAAAATAATAGCTACACCATAGTTATTTACTAGGTTATACAACAATTCTAGCAAATAACCAAAAATATTAGCAAAAAAACTAAACATTCTATTTCCTCCAAGCTCTATTTTAGCGGATCAAAACCGCCATGAGAAAAAGGATTACATCTACAAATTCTACAAATCCCTAGCCAGCTACCTTTTAAAGCCCCATACTTTCTAATTGCTTGTTTGGTATACTCTGAGCATGTTGGATAAAATTTACAATGTACATTTTTATGTGATAAATAGCTCGATACATGTTTTTGATATACATTAATAAAAAAAATTAATAATTTTTTCATTGATTTACCTCAAATAAATCAGCTTTATCAAAAATATTATTCAAATCTTTTTTTATTTTTTGAAAATCCACTTCTCTTATATCTTTTTTCTTTTTCCAAAGAAAAACTATACTATACCCTACTTTCAAGGTGTTTTCAACTAATCTATAATTTTCTCTAATCAATCTTTTTACATGATTTCTTCTTACTGCTTTTCCTGCTTTCACACTAATTGCAATACCTAGAAAATTATACTTATCAGATTTGTTCTTTTTCAAAAAAACCTCTATATAGTCACCTGAATAATATTTTCCTCTTGATAAAACATCTCTAAATTCATAATTTTTTTTTAACATTTTTGTTTTTTTCATTGTGTATAATCCCTTAAATTTAAATTTTTAAGCAGATAATTTTTTTCTACCTTTTGCTCTTCTTTGTTTTAAAACATTTCTACCTGCTCTAGTTTTCATTCTTTTCATAAATCCATGTTCTTTCTTTTCTTGTCTGTTTTTTGGTTGATATGTTCTTTTCATTTTAGCACCTCCTACTGTTTTTGTTATATAAAATTCCAATTTCTTGGAATATTTTTGCATTTTTTCAAGTATATCGATTATACAATATAATTTTCATGTATGTCAAGTATTTTTCAAATTTTTTATTTTTTTGCTTTATGTTACTTTTTATTCGACATTTTTTGACATATTTTTGTAAAATAAAAAAAGTTTTCCACAGTTTCAAAGGGACTTATCCACATCTGAAAAAAATTTTCCACAACCATATTGACTTCTCATATCGAAATTTGTTATTATATGGGCATGGAAAAAAAGAGACGGTTTTTGCCTAAAAATAAAAGAATTTCTGTTCGTAAAAATTGGCTCTATTTTTACAAAAATATTACAAAGTTATCAACAGTTGTGGATAACTTTGTGGATAACTTCTAAAATGAAAGGGATGATGAAATGGATATTGACAAAGATGAGTTAATGGCTAGTATAAAAAAAGAATTAGAGCCTGAAATAACAAAAATTTCTTTTGACACCTGGATAGCACCACTTGGAATAAGAAGTATCGAAGGCAATAATATAGTTTTTACAACAACCTCTGAATTTCAAAGAGATTTTATAGAAAATAAATATAGACCATTAATTTTCAACACCTTAAGATTTATCACAAACAAAGATTGGACTTTTTCTGTAATTGATTTATCTAAAGAACAACCTGAAGAATCTAGCGAAGTCATTACTGATGCAGATGATAGTAATCTACAAGAAATAGAATCCAATAAATCTACATTAAATCCAAAATACACATTCGAAACATTTGTAGTTGGAAATAATAATAGATTTGCACATGCAGCAGCATTAGCAGTAGGAAATGAACCATCAAAATCATATAATCCACTATTTCTATATGGTGGAGTTGGATTAGGAAAAACTCACTTAATGCATGCAATTGGAAATCGAATATTAGAACTATATAAAAATTACAATGTTTTGTATGTAACTTCTGAAAAATTCACAAACCAACTTATCAATGCAATAAAAGATAACAAAAATGACATGTTCAGAAGTAAATATCGTAATATTGATGTTTTATTAATAGACGATATACAATTTATAGCAGGAAAAGAAAGAATTCAAGAAGAATTTTTCCACACTTTTAATGCTTTATACGAAGAAGGAAAACAAATCATAATCTCTAGTGACAAGCCACCAAGAGATATTCCATTCTTAGAAGATAGGTTAAAATCAAGGTTTGAATGGGGATTACTTGCTGATATATCTTGTCCTGATTATGAAACTCGTTTAGCAATCTTAAGGAAAAAGGCTCAGGATGAAAACATTATAATCGACGACTTTATACTTTCAAACATTGCAAATAAAATCGATTCAAACATTAGAGAATTAGAAGGTGTATTTAACAAGATAGTTGCAAGAGCTTCATTAACACATAGTTCAATAACAATAGAACTAGCAGAAAAAATAATAACAGAATTCAAATATGAAAGTGAAAAAGTTATTTCTTGTGACTTCATAAAAGAAACTGTTGCCAAGTACTTTAGTATTGAAAAGGATGATTTATCTGGAAACAAGCGTTCAAATGATATTGCATTTCCAAGACAAATTGCAATGTATCTTTGTAGGGAAGTAGCAAACATGTCATACCCTCAAATAGGTATTGATTTCGGGGGTAGAGACCACTCAACAGTAATGCATGCATGTAAAAAAATAGAAAAAGAAGTAAAAGAAAAAAATAACACAAAACTAATTGTGGATAGTGTGAAAAACATTATAATAAATGGCAAACAATAATCGGCTCAATAGATACAAAATTTTTTTTAAATTTATGTTTGAAAAATTATTGTTTGGGAAGAGACCATTCAATCTCTTCTTACGGAATAGCCAGATTGGTTATCCACATACCCCTGTTGAAAACCTGTCGATAAACTGTGGACATCTCAATTTTCCACATTGGCAAGTGGAAAGTGTGGAAAACTTTCTTAGTTATCCACAGACTTATCCACATCAATTTTGCTAGGGATACCAACTTTCAACATAGTTATCCACATTATCCACAGGACCTACTACTACTACTACTAAAAATATTTATATAAATTATAAAATATATAAAGGAGGAATCAAAATGAAAATAGTTTGTTACAAAGAAAACATACTAAAAGCTATTAATTCCGTAGTAAAAGGTGTAGCATCAAAAACTACAATGCCTATACTAGAAGGAATTCTAATCCAAACAAATGATAATGAAATAAAATTAACAACATATGATTTAGAAATTGGTATAGAATATGTGATGGAATGTGAAGTAGAAGAACAAGGAAGTACAGTAGTAAATGCTATAATGTTTAGTGAAATAATAAGAAAATTACCAGATACAGAAATTCATATAACATTAAACGACAAAAACTTATTAGAAATTGAATGTGAAGGTTCATTATACAAATTAGCAACAATGAATCCAGAAGAATTTCCAGAACTTCCAAAAATAGAAGTTGAAAA